>JBJOPC010000239.1:0-2789 GCA_046050965.1 Verrucomicrobiota bacterium
CCTCGACCTTGTCAATTTCCAGGCCGGTCAACTGATACAACCGCAGATCCAAAATCGCATCCACCTGCCGCTCAGTCAGGGCATAACGGCCATTTTCAAAGCGGCCTTCATTGCGAATCAGAAGGCCCCAAGTCTCAACCTGATGCCGGCTCCACTCAAAGGCGAGCAGCTTGATGCGGGCCTCGTCCCGGTTCTTGCTGGAGCGGATGATATGGATGAACTCGTCCAAGTTCGCCAGCGCGATGAGATAACCTTCCAGCAACTCAGCGCGCTCCTCGGCTTTGCGCAGTTCAAAGCGCGTGCGGCGCAAAATGACTTCGCGGCGATGCTCGATATAGCACTGGATGATCTTCTTGAGATTCAGCGTCTTCGGGCGGCCATGATCAATCGCCAGCGCGTTTACGCTGAACGACACTTCCATCTGCGTATGTTGAAAAAGATTGTTGATGACCACCTTGGGATTGGCGTCCCGCTTCAACTCCATCACGAGCCGCGTGTTTTCATCGGACTCATTGCGCATCGCGGAGATTTCCGTGATGATTTTTTCGTTCACCAACTCGGCAATTTTTTCTTCCAGCGCCGCCCGGTTCACGTTGAACGGAATTTCGGTAACGACAATCTGCTCGCGGTTGCCCTTCATTTCCTCCACACCCACGCGACCGCGTAACTTGACGCTGCCCTTGCCGGTCTCAAAATAATTTTTGATGCCTTCGATGCCGCAAATGATGCCGCCGGTCGGAAAATCCGGGCCTTTGATGAACTTCATCAATTCCGGAATGGTGATCGTCGGCGTGTCAATCTGCGCGCAGATGCCGTCAATGACTTCGCCCAAATTGTGCGGGGCCATGTTCGTGGCCATGCCGACCGCGATGCCCGTGCCGCCGTTGACCAGCAGATTCGGGAACGCCGCCGGAAACACTTTCGGCTCCGTCATGCGCTCGTCGTAGTTCGGGACAAAATCCACCGTGTCACGATCCATGTCCTGCATCAACGCCGCGCCCAGATGCGTCAACCGGGCTTCCGTATAACGCATGGCCGCCGGTGGATCGTTTTCGATGGAACCGAAATTGCCCTTGCCATCCACCAACCGTTCACGCATTGCCCACGGCTGCGCCATGTGGACGAGCGTCGGATAAATTACTGCTTCGCCGTGCGGATGGTAGTTGCCGCTTGTGTCACCGCAGATTTTCGCGCACTTGTAAGGCTTGCGGCCGGGAAATAGCGACAGCTCGTGCATCGCGTAAAGAATGCGCCGCTGCGAAGGTTTCAAGCCATCGCGCACATCCGGCAGCGCGCGGGAAATGATCACGGACATCGAGTAGTCGAGGAACGAATTTTTAATTTCGTCCGCGACGTTGATCTTGGCAATTTTCTCGCCCTGCGAGTAAGCGCCGCCGCTGGGTTGCATGGGTGGCTGGGGCGCGGCGGGGGTGGGTTCAGTTTCGTCTGGCATGATTGTAAAATTCTTATTTGTCGGCGGTCCCGGCTTCCGGCGGCGCGGGCATCAGCGTGATGCCAAGCTGCGCACCCGCCGCGCGCATCCGGCGATCCGTGGTGGCGAGCGTTCCGCCATGATGTAAATCACACGTTGCAACGTGCAGGGCGTCCAACGTCCGCAACGGAATTCTAGGATGACACGCGAGTTGAATCGCGCGGGCGCGCTCCAGTATTTTGCGGTTCAGCGGATGGAGCACGATCAATTCGTTGTCCACCATCGAAAAAAACTTTTCCGTGGCCAGCACGCGTTCTTCGAGCGTGATGGCGTTGTCGCGTTCCTTGAACAGCAGCGCGGCGCAAACCTCTGTCAGGGCCAGTTCCGACGTGTCGAAACTGTGCCCTGACAGATTGCGCGCGAACCAGTCGCTGTCAGGTTCGCGGACGAGCAACTTAACGATGATGGCGGAGTCGAGATACATCACCAGCCTCGCGCATCACGATCCAGGTTGACCGCCTCATCCGCCGACATACCACGGTGGATCGGTTGCTTCATCAAATAGTCACCCATGCCCTGGAATACTTTTCGAGGCTTGGCTGCCGCCGCCTTCACGAGCCGGGCTTTCGGCTGCCCATCACTGGTAATGGTCAACTCATGGCCGCCTGCCACCCATTCCAGCAATGCCGACAGGTGTGCCTTGGCATCCCGAACCGTGACAACACGGCCCCATTCAGCCACCGCCGCATCCCGCAGCACCGCCGGCTCGGATGCCTTGGACAACTTGTATGTGATGGTCTTTTTAGTTTTCATGGCCCGAATGTAGTCACTTGTGACCACATTGTCAAGGTTTACTTCTTAAACATCCAGGTTGCGCACGTTAAGCGCATTGTCCTCAATGAATTGTCGGCGTGGCTCCACTTCGTCGCCCATGAGGCGCACGAACATTTCCTCGGCTTCAATGGCGTCGGACACATCAATCCGCAGCAACTTGCGCCGCACGGGATTCATGGTGGTCTCGAACAATTCCTTGGCGTCCATTTCACCCAAGCCCTTGAAGCGGGTCATCTGGATGCCTTTTTTGCCGACGGCTTTGACGCCAGCCAGAATTTCCGGGATCGCAAAAATCGGCACCACATTGGCGCGTTCGCCTTCGCCTTCAATCAGTTCAAACAACGGCTTGTCCTGCGCGGCATAATGCGCCACGGATAAACCTTTCTTGGCCAGTTTGTCCAACAAGTCCACAATGGCTTTGCTTTCCAGATGCAGGTCGGAAATTTTCGCACGGCGCGTCGGGCCGTCTTTTTTGCGCTCAAATTCCGTGTCGCCACCAAATAAATCTGGGTTCGCCAGCTTG
>JBJOPC010000240.1:0-5776 GCA_046050965.1 Verrucomicrobiota bacterium
TTTCCTACTCGCCTGACAGTCGTCGTGTCGTTGTTCACTTGTTCGTTCACCCTGTTCGCTGCGTCGCAAAAATTGCGCGTGGACGACCCTGCCGTTGCGGAATCGCTGCGCGCGCGGGGGGCGAAAATCATTGCGGATTACGGCGCGTTCCAGTTGCTCGAAGCGGATTTGCCCACGCTCACGAAACACGAGCAGGCTCATGCACAATCGCAGGTCGACGCGGATTTTATCGAGTTGCACGCGCAACGACTGGACACGCGCACGACGGGTGTGAAGGCGTTGCGGGCGGCGCGCGGGAATTTTTCCGGGTCGCGGCTGCATCTTGTGCAATTCGCCGGGCCAATTAAACCGGAGTGGCGCGGCGAACTCGAAGCGATCGGCGCGCGCGTGGTGGATTACATTCCCAACAACGCGTATTTGATTTACGCGAACGCGAAAAATCTCGCGCGGGTGCAAGCGTGGGCGGGAACGAACGCCACGGTGCAGTGGGAAGGTAGTTACGCTGACGGTTACAAGGTGCATCCCGTGGCGCGCACGAATTTCGTGACGAAGAGCGGACGCCACGCGCCCACACCGGAAGGCTACACCGTGCAACTCATCAGCGACCCCATCGCGAACGCTGCCACGCGCAAGGTGATTGACGGGATGCGGCTCGGTGCGGTCATCCGTGAATCGGCGGTGTTGGATTATGTCAACATTTCCGCGCCGATTCCCGCCGAGCGGCTGGACGAACTCGCGGCGCAGCCGGACGTAATTTCCATTTTGCCCTACTACGCGCCGCACAAGTTGGACGAACGGCAGGATCAGATCATTGCGGGGAATTTGACGGATGTGTTCGCCAGATATGCCACGAACGTCACTGCTGGCGGGGTCACCAACATCACTTCACTCTCCAACGGGGTGCCAAGTTTGCCCGGCTATCTCGCGTGGCTTGCGGGTAAAGGTTTTACGCAAGCGCAGTTCACGAGTTCAGGTTTTGTGGTGGACGTGAGCGACAGCGGTTTGGACAACGGCACGACGACGCCCAGTCACTTGGGTTTGTTTGTCAGCAACAATCCGGCGCTCGCGTCGCGGGTGGCGTATTCGCGGCTCGAAGGCACGGCTAACTCTGGTAGCACGCTCGTGGGCTGTGATGGTCACGGCACGTTGAACGCCCACATCATCGCGGGCTACAATAATTTGGCGAACGGCTTTCCGCACACGGATGCGCAAGGTTTTCACTACGGACTCGGTGTTTGTCCGTTCGTGAAAATCGGTCAGTCGGTTATCTTTGATCCGAGCACATTCACCAGCCCGGTCTATACGAATCTTCAGCAACGCGCCTACGCCAGCGGCGCGCGCATCAGCAACAACAGTTGGGGCGGCGGTCTCTTCGGCGTATATGATTCCGACGCGCAAATTTACGACAAACTCGTGCGCGACGCGCAATACACCAACGCGGGTAATCAAGAAATGACCATCGTGTTCGCCGCTGGCAACGACGGCCCGGACATCTCCAGCGTGACTTCACCCGGCACGGCCAAGAATATCATCTGCGTCGGCGCGTCGGAAAATGTCTTCTCGTTTGCCATTACCAACGGCGGCAATACCACCAACGGCAATGACGGCTGCGCCACCACCGACGCTGATGCCGACAACGCCAACGATGTGAGCTATTCTTCCAGTGCTGGTCCGTGCAACGACGGTCGTCTCAAGCCAGACATCATCGCTCCCGGCACCCACATCACCGGCGGCGTCCCGCAGCAAGGCGCGGCTACGACGAGCGGCAACGGCACGGTCAACACCTGCTTCACCGCGGGCGGCGTGTGCGGCCTCATTGGCAGCGGGACCAATTCCGTCAACACGAATAATTATTACCCGCTCGGCCAAAAGTTTTACACCACCTCCACCGGCACAAGCCACGCCGCCCCCGCCGTTTCCGGCGCGTGTGCGCTTATCCGCCAATATTTCATCAACCAAGCATTCACGCCGCCGAGTCCCGCCATGACCAAGGCGTTTTTGATGAACGCGGGACGCTATATGACCGGCGGCAATGTCACCGGCGATTCTTTGCCGTCGGTCTACCAAGGCATGGGTGAAGTCAATCTCGGCAACGCTTTCGATGGCGTCGCCCGCATCTTGCGCGATCAAACGGACACTTTCACCAACAGTGGTGCTACACGCGTCATCAGCGGTTCCATTGCCGACACCACCAAGCCCCTCCGCATCACGCTCGCTTGGACTGACGCGCCGGGAGCTACCACTGGCAACGCCTACAAAAACGACCTCGACCTCATCGTCACGCTCGGCGGGCAAACTTACTATGGCAATTGGATGGCTGGAACCAACGCGGTCACCGGCGGCGTGGCAGACAAAAAGAACAACGTGGAGAGCGTTTATTTCCCGGCTGGCACGGCGGGCAATTTCACCATCACCATTCTCGCTGCGAACATCAATTCCGCCGCCGTCTCCACCGCTACCACGGTGAATCAAGACTTCGCGCTCGTCGTCTACAACGCCACGTCTAACGCCGCGCCCGCGCCTGCCATCAACAGCACTGGGCTAGTCTCCGAATCCTGCGCGCCGACCAATAACGCGATTGATGCGGGTGAAACCGTCACCATCGCCGTCGCGTTCACCAACGCCAGCGCGACTGCCACCACCAACCTCACCATCTCGCTGCTCGCGACCAACGGTGTGACCGGCGTGAGCGGCGCGCAAAATTATGGCGCGCTGACGAACGGCGGCGCGGCGGTCAGTAAACAATTCACTTTCACTGCGCCCAGCAGCGCGATTTGTGGTGGCAAGCTAACGAACGTGTTTCAGTTGCTGGATGGCAGCGCGAATTACGGTCAAGTCAGCCAGACCTTCCGCGTCGGTAACATCGTCACGAACATTTATCATTACACGAACAGCACCACGCTGAACTGCACGATTCCCGCCACGGGCACAGGGCCGGGCAGCGCAAAATTTTATCCCGTCACCAATCTCGTCAGCGGCTTTCCCGGCACGGTCAACAAAGTCACCGTCACGTTGCGCGGCCTCACGCACACTTACGCGGGCGACATTGACGCACTGCTCGTCGCGCCCACCGGCACGAATATGTGCATGATTATGTCCGACGCGGGCGACGGTTATTCCAACCGCATCTCCAACCTCACGCTCACCTTCGACGACGAGGGCGACTACTTGATTCCCTATGCCGGGCAGATTAACACCTTCTCGAACATCGGTGCGTATGTGCCGGTGAATTACAACGCCAGCACCAATGCCGTGGATGACACCGACGGTTTCGCTGCGCCTGCGCCTGCTGCGCCCGGTGGTGGAAACTATTCCGACTGGCTCACCAATTTCATCGGCATCAATCCCAACGGCACTTGGAATTTGTATTTGCGCGATGATTTTTCCGGCGACAACGGCCTGCTTGCCAACGGCTATATTCTGAACATTTATAGCATTACCACCAACTGCGGTTCCTGCGCCGTCGCGTCCACCGCCGACCTCGCGCTCAGCCAGACCGTTGCGCCCGCGTCCACCTACACGAACAACAACGTCACCTTCACGCTCACTGTCACGAATCTCGGCAGCGGTTCCGCCAGCAGCATCGTCGTGAGCAACACGCTGCCGACCGGCTTGAACTACGTCTCCGCCTCGCCGCCTGCAAATTCTACGAATGGCAACACATTCGGTTTCGCGCTCGGCACTCTCGCCAGCGCGGGCGCGACCAACGTCACGCTCACCGCCAAATCCACCGCCACCGGTAATTTCACGAATACCGCCGTCGTGAGTTCCGGCACGAGCGACCCTGTGCCTGCGAACAACTCCGCGTCCGCCGCCGTCACCGTTGTGGCCATTCCCGCCATCGCGAGCGTCAGCACCACCAACAGCAACGTTACGCTCGCATGGAGCGCGTTGCCCAACGTCATCTACCGTGTGCAATACAAGACCAACCTTCTGCAAGCTGCGTGGCTCGACCTCACCGGCAACATCACCGCGAGTGGCGTCTCGCTCTCGACGAATTTGCCCGTGACCGGCACACAACGCTTCTATCGCATCACCGCGCTGCCGTGAGCGGGCGCGTGAAACTGCTTCGCAATCGCGCGCGCCGCCGCTAGACTCCGCGCATGGTTCATGTAGGCATCGGATACGACGTTCACCAATTGGTCGCGGGCCGGAAACTTTTTCTCGGCGGCGTGGAGATTCCCCACACGAAGGGGCTCGACGGTCATTCCGACGCTGACGCCCTCATGCACGCCATCTGCGACGCCGTGCTCGGCGCGCTGGGCGAGGAAGACATCGGCCACTTTTTCCCGAACACCGACCCGCGCTGGAAAAATGTGCCGAGCAAAATTTTCCTCGAAGCCGCCGCACAACAAGCGGCCAAACGCGGCGCGAAGATTGTGAACATTGACGCCACCGTCATCGCGCAGGCACCAAAGATTTACCCGCACATCGCCGAGATGAAACGCTGCATCGCCGCCGCGCTCGGCCTCACGCCGCAGCAAGTCGGCGTGAAAGCCACCACGAACGAACTCATGGGTTTCATCGGTCGCGAAGAAGGCATCGCCGCGATGGCCGTGGCGAGCGTGGACTTTTGAAAGCGAGTTTTCAGTTTTTAATTTTTAGTGTTCAGTTTGACTGGCGCGCTGGCAGAACTCACAACTCAACACTCACAACTCAACACTTAAAAAAGATGCCCAAAGCTGAAATCAGTTGGAAACGCGTCACCGACGACGGTGAGAAACTGCAGGTCTACGCCCAGCACATCGGGCGCGAATGGCATTTTTTCCACCGCAGCAAACGCTTCGACGAATGGACGCCTGTGCCGAAGCCGCCGCTCGAAGATTGGCTGGAGTTGCTCGATTCCGTGCGTCGCCTCATCAACCGCCGTCGCTACCAGCCCATTGACGAAGAGAAGCTCACGCGCCGCATCCGCGAACATTTCCCCGGTGTGGAGCTTTGATTTTTAACGCGCGCCGAACGCAAAAATCGCCGCCGCCAGTGCCACGCGATACCAGCCGAAGACCGTGAACGTGTGCGTCTGCACAAACCGCAGCAGCCACTTTACCACCACGAACGACACCGCCGCCGCCACGACGGTCGCGAGCAGAATCAGCGGCCAGTTTTCGTGCGGCGCGGTCGGCAGCGGATGATGCAGTGTCTTGAAAATCTTCAGCGCGCCCGCCGCCAGCAGCGTGGGGATGCCGACGAGGAACGAAAATTCCGTTGCCGCCGGACGCGACAAACCGAGCAGCAGCGAAACCAGAATCGTCGTCCCTGATCGCGACGCTCCGGGAAAAATCGCTGCGACCAATTGTCCCAACCCGACGGCTAGCACCACCAGCCATGTCACCTCGCCGCTGACTTTTTTGCCGCGCAGAAAAAATTCTACCGCCACGAATGCCAGTCCGCCCACGAGTAACGCCCATGCAACCGGCGCAAGTTGCTCCGGCAGTTTCAGTCCTTTTTTTTCGATAATCAGCCCGCCGACGCCGGTGATAAAAAACGCTGTGAAAATTTTCAGCAGGTAGTTCTGCGTGTCGCGGTCGCCCAGCTCGAAGATAAATTTGTAGAGCCGTTGCGGGAACAACGGCAGCACCGCCAGCACCGCGCCGCATTGAATGACGATGTTGAACAAGTCCGTCTGTCGCGGCAGCCAATGCTCTGCGATGAGCAAATGCCCCGTGGACGAGATTGGTAGAAATTCGGTGATGCCCTCGATGAGGCCGAGGACGACGGCAGAGATGAGTTCAGGAATGTGCAAGCGCGCGGATGATGGGAAAGTTCGCGCGCCAAG
>JBJOPC010000241.1:0-8405 GCA_046050965.1 Verrucomicrobiota bacterium
GCACCGCCGCCTAACGCCGTCGAACCGTCTCCCTCTCCGCTCCCTTCAGAAGGGAGCGGAGAGGGCCGAGGTGAGGTGAGGGTTTCTCCCATCGCGCGCTGGGAAAAAAATCTTTGGCTCCTGATTCCGCTCTCCCTGTTTGCACTCCTCTTCTTCGCCGACCCGCGCGGTCACAGCTTTTTTCCGCCATGTCTATTCCACCAAGTCACTGGCTGGAACTGTCCCGGCTGCGGAGCCACACGCGCCACGCACGATTTGCTGCACGGCCAATTCGTCCGCGCCTTCCGCGACAACGCGCTGCTGGTCGCCGCCTTGCCGCTGCTCGCAACTTTGAGCGGGTGGAAATTTTTTCGGCTCACCCCAACCGTGATGTTGTCGCCGCGTTGGCTCTGGCTGCTCGCGCCGCTTGCCGTGGCGTTCAGCGTCTGGCGAAACCTGCCAGCGGGCGCGTGGTGGAATCCGTGAATTAGTTTCTTACCGCCGAGGTTTTGTTCCGTAGGAACATTTGAAAATAGCCCGGCGTTTCAACGCCGGGCTATGGTCGAGTGTCCCTGCGGGACGCGCGCCATTCAAAATTCCTGTTGGAATTTTGGCCAACGGGCTTGGCTACTCACGCAAAGTGCGCGCGCAATGTTGCGAGTGCTTGCGCGCGGTGGCTCAATTTATTTTTCACGTCCTCACCCAGCGCAGCAAAACTCTGCGTGAAGCCGTCGGGGATGAACAACGGGTCGTAGCCAAAACCGCCCGCGCCGTGCGGAGTCAGGTTGATACGGCCTTCGCAAACGCCAAAAAAAAGTTTTGAGTTTTGAGTGTTTAGTTTTGAGTTGAGTTCCACTAGCGCGAGGACGCAGCGGAAACGGGCGGTGAGCTTTTCCGGCGGAATATTTTTCAGCAGGCGCAGCAGCTTGGCATTGTTGTCGGCGTCCTTGGAATTGCCGGGCGCGCCGGTGTCCAGCGCGGCGAAGCGCGCGGAGTGAACGCCGGGCGCGCCATTTAGCGCGTCCACTTCGAGGCCGGAATCATCGGCCAAGACAAAAAGTTTTGAGTTTTGAGTTTTGAATTTTGAGTTGGGGAGGGCGAGCCACTCGGCAAGTTCCACGGCTTTCTTCGTCGCGTTGCCCGCGAAGGTGTCGGCGGATTCGGTGACTTCGGGGGCGTCGGGAAAATCCGCGAGGGTGCGATACGAAAATTGTTCGCCGAGCAGCGCGCGGATTTCGCCGACCTTGTGCACGTTGCGAGTGGCGAGGAGCAAGGTGGTCATGGGAATTATGGTTTGCCGAGTTGCCGCCATGTGCCGGGCAGCGGGTAGAGCGCGAGGGTTTTAAACACCGTGAACTTCACGTTGGTGCGGGTGACTTTCACGCGCTGGGTGGCGTCGAGGAAATTTCGGGTGCGGAGTTGCGCGAGCGTTTGTTGGCCGAGCAACACCGGCCACGCGCAGGCGAGTCGCACCCGCGCGCAACTCCACGGCAGCGTGTTCGTGTAAGTCCAGCCCGCTGCCAAGTGCGCATCGGCGCGGTCGAGCCAGACGTCGTAGAGTGGGCGGAGTTTTTTTTCGTTCGTGGCGTCGAGCAGGTCGGCGGGAGTGAGTCCGAGCGGTGCAAGTTCATCGGTGGGCAGGTAGCAGCGACCGTTGCGCAAATCTGTGGGCAGGTCGCGGAGAATGTTCACGAGCTGCAAACCTTTGCCGAACCGGATGCCGTCGGTGAGCAACTGCGCGTCGTTCAGCAGCGCGTGGGGAAAAACGTGTGCGCGGCAAAGCTTCGTCCAAAACCCGCCCACGCAACCGGCCACGCGGTAGGTGTAATCGTCCAGCTCGGCAGCGTTCTGGAGCGCGATGATGCGCTGTGCGTTCGCGCCGTCAAACCGTTGCAGGTCGAGTTCCTGTCCGCTCGTGATGGTGTCCAGCACGGTGCGCGTGAGTTCGAGGTCGGCGGACGACAGCTTTTGCAGGAGCGCGAGCGCGGCTTCGGATTTTTCCAGCAAGGTGCGTTAGGCGGAGTTGGCCTGTGCGCGGGCGAGGGCGGCGAATTCCAGCGGGGCGGAAGTTTCGCCGAGGATGCGGGCGCGGAGAAGTTGCAAGGCGGCGAGGCGCTGTGCGGGCGGGAGGATTTCCGTGTCGGCGATGGTGTCGGTGGTGCGCGCGAGCAAGTAGGCGAGGCTGATTTGCGGACGCACGGCGGCGGGTAGCGCGCGCAGCGTGAGGTAGAACGAGCGCGAAACCGACTGGAGCAAATCGGTGAGCAGTTCGTTGGGCGCGGGAGCCATTGCGGAAATGAAACAAGGTTTGCGCGCGGAAGTCAGCAGCGAATCGGCGGAAAATACCTTGCCTCTGACGAGGAAGTTTTGTTCTCTATGCGCCCGGTTGCGCATATGGTGGAATTGGCAGACACGCTACTTTGAGGTGGTAGTGCCGTAAGGCGTGCAGGTTCAAGTCCTGCTATGCGCACCAAATTTTTAACTCTCCCGCCATGAACTCCCTCTGGCAAGCCTCCGAAGCCGCAACCTTCACCACCGACATCGCGCAGCGCATTTACACGTCGCGCTTGCTGGGGCGCGACGCCGCGCTCGTGCTGCAAGGCGGCGGCAACACTTCGGTGAAGCTGCGCGCGAAAAACATTTTCGACGACGACGAGGAAATTCTTTTCATCAAAGGCAGCGGACATGATTTGGCGACGATTGACGAACGCGGATTTTCGCCGTGCCGCCTCGCGCCGTTGCTGCGGCTCGCGCAATTGCCCGCGCTCGCCGATGCCGCGATGGCGCGCGAACTCAAGTGCGCGCTCACGAATCCCGCCGCGCCCGCGCCGTCCGTCGAGGCTATCGTCCACGCCGTCATCCCGCACAAGTTCGTAGATCACACGCACGCCGACGCGCTCATCGCGGTGATGAACACGCCCGGCGGCGAGGCGCGGGTGCGCGAAATCTACGGCGACCGCGTCATCGTCGTGCCGTATGTCATGCCCGGTTTCAAACTCGCGCGGCTGGTCGCGGAGCAGTATCCGAAATTTGCGACGGATAAAACCATCGGGCTGGTGTTGCTCAATCACGGGTTGTTCACGTTCGGCAATACGGCGAAAATTTCTTACGAGCGCATGATTGAACTCGTCTCATTCGCGGAAAAATATCTCGACCAGAAACAGGCTTGGAAAATTCTCGCGCCGAAAATTCCCGCGCCGACGCGTCCGTTGCGTTTGGAAATCGCCAAGCTGCGGCGGGACATTTCTGCCGTGGCGAAGGCGCCGATGATTCTCATGCCAACGACGGACGCCGCGAGTCTGGCGTTCACGCAGCGCGTTGACCTCGCGCAGATTGCGGCACAAGGCCCGGCCACGCCTGACCATGTTCTTCGCACGAAGCGTTTGCCGTTGCTGGGTCGCGACGTGGCGGCGTTTGCGGCTGACTACCAAAGATATTTTGAAACCCACGCCGCCAAGTGCGCAACTGACCATCCGCTTGTGATGCTCGACGCCGCGCCGCGCGTGGCACTCGACGCGGAACTCGGCGTTGTGAGCATTGGACGCACGGCCAAGGACGCCACCATCGTGCGCGACATTTGGCAGCACACCGTGGAAATTATTTCGCGCGCGACCGCACTCGGTGGTTGGCGCGCGTTGCCGCCGCAGGATGTTTTTGACGTGGAATATTGGGACTTGGAGCAGGCGAAACTAAAATCCGGCGGCGCGTTGCCGATGTTCGCCGGCGAAGTGGCGCTGGTCACCGGCGCGGCGTCGGGCATCGGCAAGGCGTGCGTGGACTCGCTGCTCAAGCGCGGCGCGGCGGTTGTGGGACTGGACGTAAATCCCACCGTGAACATGCTGCATACGCGCGCGGACTATGTGGGCTTCACGTGTGATTTGACGGATGAAAAACAAATTTTAAGCGCGCTGGAAAATGCCGTGCGCGCCTTCGGTGGCGTGGACATGGTAGTGTTGAACGCGGGAATTTTTCCCAAAGCAAAAAACATCGCCGACCTCGATAGCGAAACGTGGCGGCGCGTGTTGGCGCTGAACCTCGACGCGAATCTGGTGCTGCTGCGCGAGGTGTATCCGTTGCTCAAACTCGCGCCGGGCGGCGGGCGCGTGGTGGTCATCGGCTCGAAAAATGTTCCCGCGCCGGGGCCGGGCGCGGCGGCGTATTCGGCGAGCAAGGCGGCGGTGAACCAGCTCGCGCGCGTAGCGGCGTTGGAGTGGGGCGCGGACGGCATCCGCATCAATTCACTGCACCCGAACGGCGTGTTCGACACGGGGCTGTGGACGGATGAAGTGCTGGCGTCGCGCGCGGCGAGCTACGGCGTGAGCGTGGCGGAATACAAAACGAAGAACGTGCTGAAGGTAGAAGTCCGCAGCCGCGACGTGGCGGAACTCGCGGCGGAAATGTGCGGGCCGCTCTTTGCCAAAACGACCGCCGCGCAAGTGCCGGTGGACGGCGGCAACGAGCGGGTTATTTAGCGCGTTTCAAAAACTTCTCCGCGTATTTGCCGAGCAAGTCGGCTTCGAGATTCACGGCGTCGCCGACTTGGCGTTCGCGCAGCGTGGTGTTGGCAAACGTGTGCGGGATAATCCAGAGGCGGAAACTTTTCTTGGTCACGCCTGCGACGGTGAGGCTGATGCCGTCCACGGCGATGGAGCCTTTGAAGACAACGTAGCGCAGCACGTCCGGCGGCGCGGCGATTTCGAGGACGTGGTCTGCACCGGCTTTTTCCCAGCGCAGAATTTTTCCGACGCCGTCCACGTGCCCGGTGACGAAATGCCCGCCAAGTTCGCCGTCGGCGCGCAGCGGGCGTTCGAGGTTCACGAGCGCGCCGGGCTGGGCGAATTGCAGGTTGGTGCGTTGCCAACTTTCTTGCAGCACATCGAAGTGGAGCAACTTGGCTTTACCGCGCGTAGAAATTTTCACGAGCGTGAGGCAACAGCCGTTGACAGCTACGCTCGCGCCGAGTTTGAGGCCGCGCACGATGGCGCGCGCGCGAATGACGAGCGCGATGGACTTGGCCGTGGGCGTGAGGGCGACGACGGTTCCTGTTTCTGCGACGATGCCGGTGAACATGGCGGGAGGTTACAAGTGGCGGGTTGCACGTTGCAAGACGCGCGCGGTGAGGAATAAATCTGCGCCGAGTTGGCGCCACTCGATTTCGGTGAGTCGCAGGGCGTCGCTCAACTTCGTCGCGCCTTTACCAGCGACGGCTTTGCGGGAGTCGTGGCCGCCGAGAATTTTCGGCGCGTAAAAGAATGCAACGCGATGCGCGAAGCCGCCGAGCAGGAAGGAGGCGTTTACTTCACCGCCGCCTTCAACCAAAAGGCTCGTAACGTTTTCGGAACCGAGTCGGCGCAGCAGCCAAGGCAAATCTAGTTTTGAGTGTTTAGTTTTGAGTTTTGAGTTTGTCCGTGCGGGAGCCACGAGAACTTTCACGCGCTTGGCTAGCGCGGCAACGCGGCGTCTTGGCGCGCGTGCGCTGACGACGATGGTGGTAAGCGCGGCGTGTTCGTCGGTAACGATTTTCGCGGTGAGCGGCGTGCGTGCGAGGGAATCGAGGACGATGCGCCGCAGTTGCTGACTTTTGACTTTTGACTTTTGACTTTGGACTCCTCGCACGGTGAGCGCGGGATTATCCGCGAGCACGGTGTTCACGCCGACGAGGATGGCGTCGTGGGCGGCGCGGAGTTTCATGCCGTGGTTGCGGGCGAGTGCGCCGGTAATCCATTTGGATTCGCCGCTGGCGGTGGCAATTTTGCCGTCGAGCGTCATCGCGGCTTTGACGGTGACGAACGGCGTGTGGTGAATAATCCAGTGGTTGAAGGCTTCGTTCAGGCGAGTGCAGTCGGCGGTGAGTTGTAGGTAGGGCGCGTTACTCCGTGCGCGCCGCTTGGTGTCTGGCCGAGCGACGGCGCGCACGGAGTAACGCGCCCTACCTGCGTTGGGTTCGCTGGTGAATGAACTGACTTCGATTCCCGCGTCGCGCAAAATTTTTAGTCCGCGCCCCGCGTGGCGCGGGTTCGGGTCGGTCGCGCCGATGAAAACTTTTTTGATGCCAGCCACGACGATGGCGTCGGTGCAGGGCGGGGTGCGGCCGTGGGTGCAACAAGGTTCGAGCGTGACGTAGAGCGTGGCTCCGCGCGTGGCGTGACCGCGTTGGGCGGCGTCGCGCAGGGCAGCGATCTCGGCGTGTGGTCCGCCCGCGGGTGCAGTGCGTCCGCGCCCGATGATTTTTCCCGCGCGCACCAAGACCGCGCCGACGGTGGGGTTGGGCGAGGTTGTGCCGAGGCCACGTTGCGCGAGCCGTAGGGCGCGGCGGAGAAATTTCACGTCGGCCAGATTCATTTCACGCGGTAAGCGCCGCCGACGGACACGGAGCCGTGGATTTCCGTGCCGGATTTGTCGGGCGGCGATTGGATGTAGGAGCGCGAGGAACTGCTCGACGGCGTTTCCTTGGTAGTGGCGCAGCCGTTGAGGCAAGCGGCGAGCGCGAGCAGCGCGGTGGTTTTTAAGATGGTTCGCATGGCGCATTCTGTCGGCGGGCGGGCGAGGCGCAAAGATTTTTTCCGTGGGGTGGAAGATTTACGCGGCATTTTGAAGATTGCGCTTGAGGCGCGCGGGACGGTTTGGCTTAATCTGCGCCCTTCGTGGTAGGTTACCCAAGTGGCCAACGGGGGCAGACTGTAAATCTGCTGGCTTTGCCTTCGATGGTTCGAATCCATCACCTACCACCACTCTCTTTTTGCCGTGGCGATTTCCAAACTCCAATCCGTTCAAGCGCTCGACGCGCCCGAACTTACGGTGTATTCGACGCTCCGGCGCGTGGAGGAGCACGAGCGGCAAGGCGTGCTCGTGGCAGCGAATCACAAAGTTATTCGCCGCCTGTTGGCAAGTCGGTTCACGGTGGTGTCCGCGTTGCTCACGCCGGCGTGGTTGAAAAAACTGGAACCTGAACTGCGCGCGCGCCCGGAAGCCATCCAAGTTTTTATCGCCGAGCCGCCGTTGCTGGAGACCATCACGGGTTACAAGCTTCATCAAGGCGCGCTGGCGGTGGCGAAAATTCCCGCGCTGCCGGACTTGGAAACGTTGCTGGAAAAATCTCCGCGTCCGCTGCTGCTCGCGGCGGTGGAAGGCATCGCCAGTTCCGAAAATCTCGGTGCAGTGGTGCGGAACTGCGCGGCGTTCGGGGTGCATATCTTGATTGTGGGCGAAACGTGTGGGAGTCCGTTCCAGCGGCGGGCGGTGTCGGGTTCCATGGGCACGATTTTCGAGCAGCCAGTGGTTCATGTGGATAATCTGACGGAAACTTTGCTGGCGTTGCGCGCGCGCGGCGTGCGCTGTCTGGCGGCGCATCCGCAACCGGGCGCGAAGCAACTTTCGGCGGCAGATTTGCGCGGCGACTGTTGTCTGCTGTTCGGCGCGGAAGGGCCGGGGCTGACGGCGAGCGCGCTGGCCGTGTGCGATGAGACGGTGGAGATTCCGATGCCCTCGCACATGAACTCGCTGAACGTGGCGGTGGCGAGCGGCGTGTTTTTATACGAAGCGACGCGGCAACGCAGTTAAGTTATCCGCAGATTTCACCGACTTTCGCAGATTAAAAACAATCTGCTTCAATCTGTGAAATCTGCGGATGACGAATCCCCAAAAAACTCCCGCAACTTTTCGGCTGCGGGAGTTTCTGTTTTCCGTCGGGCGTTTTAGTTCAGCGTCACATCAATCTGCTTGGGCTTGGCCGCTTCGGATTTCGGCAACACGATGGCCAGCACACCGTCTTTGAAATGCGCGGTGACTTTTTCCGCGTTCACGGCGACGGGCAACGCCAGCACGCGCTGGAATTTGCCGTAGAACCGTTCACGGCGATGCACCGTGGCTTCCGTGCTTTCCGTTTCCACCTTGCGTTCGCCGGTGAGAATGAGCGCGCCGTCGTGCAGCGAGAGGTTGATGTCTTCGCGTTTAAGGCCGGGCAACTCCGCGCGCACGGTGAACCCATCTTTGTCTTCCGTGACATCCAGCGCGGGCGACCACGGTTGGGCGGTGGCGGCGACGGGTGTTTCAAACAACCGTTCCAGTTCCTCGTGCAGGTTGAACAGACGGCCTACGGACACCGGCGCGGTTTGGTATTTGGTCAGAAACATATTTTTCCTTTGGTTGATGGTTGTGTGTTTATTCGGACGCAATCCATTTAGCTTGCCCGATGCCAACCGCGCGCGACCCCAAGGAACGCCATTTTCCTCAATAAATCGCGTAGCCCCACTCTAGCCCGCGCGCGCGTTGTGCCAATCCTGTCGCGCTCATCCGCGCCAGCTTTGCGCGCCTGACGCAGCTCGGGAACGGGAGACGCCAACAAAAAAGCCCCAAGCTTCGCAGCTTGGGGCTTTTGAATGAATGACGGTTTAGTCGAACGCGTGGCCAGCGCAGCAGAGGACGTT
>JBJOPC010000242.1:0-4164 GCA_046050965.1 Verrucomicrobiota bacterium
TATGAAACTTCACGCACGTCACAACTTCCTCGATGAACTGATTGGGAAACCGCAGGCGCGTCAGGATTTCTTCAGCCATCACCGCGCCGATTTTTTCGTGTTCGTAAAAATGGATTTTGCCCGTGGCTTCATCGCGGGTCTGGGTCACCGGCTTGGCAATGTCATGTAGCAACACCGCCCATGCGAGTGACGACGGCGCGTCCGCCGGAAGCTGCGCGAGCATGAGCCGGATGTGATTGAACACGCTGCCTTCCGGGTGAAAATCCGGCGACTGCTCGCAGTCAATCGTAGCCACGAGTTCCGGGAAAACGTGTGGCAGCAGCCCGCTCGCGCGCAGCAAATCCAAACCGCGCGCAGCGTGCGGCGGGGCGAACAGCTTCACGAGTTCATCGCGCACGCGCTCGATGGCGATGAGTTTGATTTTCGGCGCAAGCGTCTGCACGGCGGCGAAGGTCGCGCGCTCAATTTCAAAATCCAGTTGCGCCGCGAACCGCACCGCGCGCAGCAGCCGCAAATGATCTTCGCCGAACCGTTCCTCGGGCGCACCGATGGTGCGGATGATGCGCGCACGCAAATCTTTTTCGCCGCCGACCCAGTCACGCAACTCGCCGCTGATGGGGTCGAGGAAAAGTCCGTTCACCGTGAAGTCGCGGCGCATGGCGTCGGCTTGCGCGTCGCCGAATGAAATTTTCTCCGGGCGGCGGCCATCCGCGTAGCCCGACTCTGCGCGAAACGTGGCGACTTGGAATTGCTGCCCTTGTTCGACGACCACGATGACGCCGAACTTTTTTCCGACGGCGACGGTGTGTGGAAAAAGTTTTTCCACCGCGTCTGATAGCGCATTCGTGGCGATGTCGAAATCTCCCGGCAAGCGTCCGAGCAAGGAGTCGCGCACGCAGCCGCCCACAAAGCCCGCCGCAAAGCCCGCCGCTTGCAAGCGGCGAACAATCTCGGTGGCGATGGCGGGCGGTGCGGGAGTCACAGCGCGGCGATTCTCACGCAACGCGGCAGCGGCGCAAAGATTTTTTCCAGCGGCAGTGGAGTTGGAAACCGTTGAGCAATGCGAGCCATTCTCCCTCACCCCAGCCCTCTCCCGCTGGGAGAGGGAGAAACCAAGTCCGTGTCTGAACGTTCGGACGCGCAGAGTTCGCGCCCAGCGCTCGCGAAAAATTGAAAGGCCGCGAAGCTGTTCCCTCTCTCAGCGGGAGAGGGTTAGGGTGAGGGAGAACGCGTGAATAACATCCAGACGCCGCTCGTTCCGGCTGCATCATTTCCCTACGCTGAACTTCCGCTGCTCCACGTTCTTCCAGTCAATGTCCGCCGTGCTTTGCGCGACCTTCGCCATCGGGATCGTCGCACCGTCGCGCACGAGCAGCACGACGGGGATTTCGTCCGCTGCGATGTCGTGCCACTGCGCGCCGGCGTAAGTCTTGCCGCTCTGGAAATCAATCCACTTGCCCGGCGGCAAATAAACTTTGCGGCTCGCGGCTTCGCTGAACATCGGCGCGACGAGTAGGTCGTGACCGAAAAAATATTCGTCATCAATCAGCCACGACGCCGGGTCGTTCGGGAATTCAAAGAACAGCGTCCGCAACATCGGCCAGCCGTTTGCCGACGATTCCTTCGCCTGCGCGAGGACGTAGGGCATGAGTTGATATTTCAATTCCACCGCGCGGCGGAAGTCGGCCACGAAGGCGTCGTCGTAACCCCACGGTTCGCGCGGCGGCGCGCCGTGACAGCGCGTGTGCGACGTGAGCACGCCCCACGCGAGCCAGCGGCGATAGAGTTCGCGCGGCGCTTTGTCCACGAACCCGCCCACGTCGTGACTCCAATACGTGAACCCGCTCAAGCCGAACGACAGCCCGCCGCGCAGTTCCGCCGCCATCGCCGAGTCGCTGTTTTCCGCGTCGCCGCCCCAGTGCAGCGGGTTGCGTTGCGCGCCCGCCCAGGCCGCACGCGCCCAGATGATGCGGTCGCCGGTGATTTCCTTCGTGATGTCCGCCGCCGCCTGCTGATAACGCAACGGATACGCGTTGTGTTCGTAGAAACCGGATTTGCCAGACGCATAAATCCCACGTGCAGGCGCAGCCTCGCCGAAGTCCGTTTTGATCGCGCTCACGCCGAGCTTGAGCAAGCCCGCGAGTTTGTCCTGATACCATTTCACAGCGGCGGGATTGCTGAAATCCAGCACCGCGTCTTCGTTCGGCAAACGTCCGCCGTCGTCGCGCACACAAAATCCGTTGCTGACAATCTCGCTGAACAAAGAATTTTTCGGCGTGAAGTAAGTGTATTGCCACAGGCTCACGCGGAAACCGTCGCGCCGCAAATCCGCGAGCATCTTCGCCGGGTCGGTGAAGCGGTTCGTGGAAAATTTGTAGTCGCATTGCCAGTCCGTCTCGAACCAGCCGGTGTCGAGGTGGATGACGTCGCAGGGGATTTTGTTTGCGCGCAATTTCGCCGCCACCTCGCGCGTCTCGGCCTCGCTCTTGTAAGTGATGCGGCTCATCCACAGCCCGAATGACCACACCGGCGGCACAGGACTGCGCCCGGTGAGCGCGGTGTATTCGGACAAAATCTCCTTCGGCTCGCCGACGAAAATAAATAAATCCATCACTTCGTCACCGTTGTAAATCGTGTTGAACTCGTCGAACGTGCGACCAAAATCAAACGTCACCGGCGCGGTCGTGTGCACGAACACGCCGTAGCCCGCGCTGCTCAAAAAGAACGGCACGGGTTTATACATCTTCTCCGTCTGCACGCCCATGCCGTCCTGCGTCCAGCACACGACCTTCTGCCCGCGCTTGTCGAGTCGCGTGAACGATTCGCCGCCGCCGAAAATCTTTTCGTCATGCGCCAGCGCGAACGTCGCCGCCGTGCTGCGACCCAAATCTTCCGCGCGCCGCACGAATGCCGTCGTCGGCCAGTGCGAGAATGTGTGCCGCTCGTTCTCGCGCAGCGTGTGCGTGATGAGCTTGCCCGCCGCGTCGCGGATTTCGATGCTCCACGGTTTCTTCGTCACGAGCACCGTCGCGGCGGTGCTCGTGTAAGTGACCGAGTTGCTGGATTCCTCCACGCGCCACGATTTGTCGGACGGCACTGCGCCCACGAGCATCAGCGACGCCTCATCGCGCAGCGGAAAATTCCGCGAACTCATCCGCAGCCGGATCGTGCGCGGCGTGACGAACGAAAGCTGGAACGGCAGCGTGGGGTTCTCGTCGTATTGCGAGCCGGGGAATTCGTTCTTCTTCGCTGCACCAAACCCGCGCGCGTTGATTTGGAACTGCGACGCCACCGTGCGCACGTTGCGCTTCCACTCCAGCGCGCCCGCGCCCGTGGCCGCATCGAACTTCTGCAAATTGTCCGCCTGAAAATAGACCGACTCCACCTTGCTGAAATCCACGCTCGGGTCAATCGGGTCGCCGAGCAACGCACCGGATGTTTGGGCAAAAGTTGAGAACGCAACTGCCAGCGACAGTCCGGCGAGCAGGAAGATTTTTTTCATGGGCGCGGGCATGGTTGAGAAAACTGCACGAACCGGCAAGCGGTCAGTTGACCAAATTTTTCAACCGGAAATTACGATACTCGATTTTCATCGACGGGCCGACGTGGACTTGCACCCCGAGATGACCGGAGAATTTTCGGTTCGCCACGTCGTCGTCCACCACCACGCTCATCACGCGACCGTTGAGGATGTGCGTGAGCGTGCTGCCGCGCGCGATGAGGTGATACTCGTTCCAATCGCCGGGCTTGATGGCGGCGGCGAGGTCGTTGGTCGCGCCGAGCGAGCCGACGATTTGCGGCGGCTTGTCGGTTTCGAGGCGAGTGATTTGGCCGCGCAAAGCGAGGAAGGTGCGCCCGCGTTCTTCGTAGTTTTGCCCGGTGTATTTGTCTGCGCCGTCAATGTCCGCTTGGTAGCCCATCATCGCCCACGGCGCGTTCGTGGCGTCCGGCAAATGCGCGCTGCGATAATTGATGCCGCTGTTGCCCTTGGCGGAAATGCGATACTCGACCTTCAATTCAAAATCGCGCGTTTCGCCGCCGCGCCAGATGATGAAGGAATTTTTCTTCAGCAGATTGTTGGTGGTGACTTCGCCGACGAGACAGCCATTTTCCACGCGCCAATAGTTCGTATCGCCTTCCCAACCCGCGAGCGATTGGCCGTCG
>JBJOPC010000243.1:0-11600 GCA_046050965.1 Verrucomicrobiota bacterium
TAGCGTCGGAACATTCCACCGATAGCCGGCATTCAAATTCATCGGCCCGCCGATGTCGTAGGATTGGCGAAACCCGTTCGTCGTATCCATCCACGGTTCAAATGGACCGAGCAAAGCGAAACCAAAACTTCGGTCAGCAACCAAAAGCCACGTCAGCAAAATGAGAGCGCGTAGTGTTCGTCTCACCAGAGGTTTCATGGCGACAAGCAAACCTGATTGAAGGATGAACACAAGACGAAATCCGAAACGGTCAGTGCGCGGCGGATTGCACACAACGGAACCCGACGTGATTGCTGCTGGTGTTCACCTCGCCTTTGCCGCGCGTGCCGACCATGTAGCGCGTGCAATACTGGTCGGTGCAGAGAAACGAACCGCCGCGCTGCACGCGTTTTTGCGCGCCGGGTTCGGCGGGGTCGAAGGAAGAATCGGGGCCAGCAGGATTGCGCGCGACGGCGTTAGTCGCGGCGAGTTGCGCGTAGTAGTCGGGGCGATACCAGTCGGCGCACCATTCCCAGACATTGCCCGCGACATCGTGCAGGCCATAAGCGTTGGGCGGAAATTGCGCGACGGGCGCGAGTCCCGCGAAGCCATCCGCGCCCGTGTCGTGTGTGGGAAATTTTCCCTGAAAAATATTCGCCACCCATTTACCGTCGGGTTTCAGTTCGTCGCCCCATGCGTATAATTTCCCGCACGCACCACCGCGCGCGGCGAATTCCCACTCGGCTTCCGTGGGTAATCTTTTGCCCGCCCACTTCGCGTAAGCCTGCGCGTCGGGAAACGTGATGTGGACGACGGGGAATTTCCCGCGCCCCTGCAAGTCGCTGCCGGAGCCGAGTGGGTGACGCCAGTTTGCGCCGGGAACGTAACGCCACCACGCAGAAAAATCCGTGAGCGCGACCGGCTGGCTGGGCGGCGTGAAGACGACGGAGCCGGCGACCAAATCCTCGGGACGCGCGCCGGGAATTTCCGCCGCTGTCGGCGCGCGTTCGGCCACGGTGACGTAGTGCGTGGCCTTCACGAATTTTTCAAACTCGTCGTTGGTGACTTCCGTTTTGTCCATCCAGAAGGCGTCCACTCGGACGCGGTGGACGGGTTGCGCGTCGCGCGTGACGCCTACGACGCTGCACAACGCGTCGCTCGTGTCGTCGCTGCCCATGGAAAATTCGCCGCCCGGAATCCACGCCATGCCGGGCGGCGCGGCTGCGGGTCGCGATGCAGAATTCGTGAGCGTGGGTGCGAATGAATTTGTCGGCGCCGCGAGCGACGCGGAGACGCCAAGACAAAATAAAATCGCAGAGGCAAGTGGGAGGTGGCGCACGGGGATTTTTTACCAGCCGCGCGGGGCGAGGTCAAACGGGGGCTGTGGTAGCGTTGTTGCCGCAACGCCTCGCGTGTGTCAACCGCTGGCGTCGCAGCAGCGACGCCCTACCGAGTTTGCAGATTCGCGGGAAAAGCCTTTGACCAGCGCGCGCGCGTTTGTTTAGCTGCGCGCCAACAAGGAGTTGGTCAACCGCATTTCACCATGAACGCAACCGCCTACCCAGATTCCGCTCGCATCGCGTATCCTCCCGGCTTCCGTCCGCGCCGCGCGCTCAACTGGGTGGTGCTCGGTTTGATGTATGCGTCATATTATATGTGCCGCTACAATTATCGGTTTGCTGCGCCGGGGTTGGAAAAGGAATTTGGCCTCGATGACAAACAGATTGCAGACATCTTCGCGTGGAACTCGCTGGCCTACGGCTTCGGGCAATTGTTCAACGGTCTCTTGTCCGATCGTATCGGCGGGCGCACGTGCATGCTGATCGGCGCGGCGGGAACAATCTGTGTCAACCTTGTCTACGGTTTTGCGTCGTTCGCAGGGACGTTCTCCACGTTCGCACTCATCTGGATGTTGAACGGCTATTTTCAATCGTTCGGCGCGCCCGGCATGATCAAGATTAACGCTGCGTGGTTCAACCGCAGCGAGCGCGGGACGTTTGCGGGTATCTTCGGTTTCATGATTCAACTCGGGCAGTTCGCCATCAACAATCTCGCGCCGTTTATCCTTGGCGGGTTTGCCATTGGCGCGTGGGTGGTGGCGAAGAATGACTGGCGCTGGCTCTTCATCTTGCCGCCTATCGTGACCGCCACGATGGCGTTGCTCGTAGCGTTCATTCCTAAAGAATCGCCGGAAGCAGCGGGCTATCCGGGCTTGATTCACGACGAGTTGAGCAAGGACACCAGCACGCGTGTGAGCATCAAGGAAAGTTTCATCACCATCTTCACGCATCCGCTCGTATGGTTTTACGCGGCGGCCTACGCTTGCACCGGCGCGGTGCGCAACAGCACGGAAAACCTCGTCGTGCTCTACTTCGAGAAACAACTGCATCTGGACATGGCTCACAAACCTCGCGCGCTGCTGTGGACGCTCGGTCTCATGCCCTTCGTGGGTGTGCTGGGCTCGCTGGCGTCCGGGGTGATTTCAGACAAGTTGTTCAAAGGCCATCGCTCACCGGTCGCGATGGGTTTGTATTTCGGGCAGGCAGTTTTCATTGGCATCGCTGCCTTGGTGGTTTTTAACGGTTGGGTCGGGCCGACGCCGGCGGGAGTTTTTATTGGTTGCCTCATCGTCATTCTCATCTCGCTCACGGCCAATTCCACGCACTCGCTTGTGGGCGCGGCGGCACCGATGGACATCGGCGGACGCAAGATGGCGGGCTTCGCGTCGGGCGTGATTGATTCGTTCCAATACTTCGGCACGGCGCTCGCATTGCCCATCATCGGGCGGTTGATCCAGCACTTTGGGTGGGTTGCTTGGTATCCAGCAATGGCCTGCTTCGGCGTGCTCGGCGGCATCGCGATGTGGCTGGTGATGCGGAAACAAAAACGCCTCGCGCAAATTGCGGCGGCAAAAAGTTGAACCACGGATGGTGCGGATAACACGGATGAAAATTCTGTGTGCCTTTGCGTGAGCACCCCCGTTCCCCGCATCCGTGAAATCCGTGGTTAATTTTTTCTTCGCAACCAAAACAACCCGCCCAGTCCGCTGACCAGCAGCCCGCCCACGGCGTAAGTTCCCGCGTTCGCCGTTGCCGGAAAAAATTGCAACGCCACCGCGCCCGTCGCCGTGCCAGCAAAAATTCCCAACCCGATGAACGCCTCGTGCAGCCCGCCGTGGTCGCCCTGACTCTCGCCGCCCACATCCATCGCGTAGAACAGCGACGAGTAATACAGCAGCCCCACCGCCGCGCCGAAGCCGATTTGCGCCAGCACGAGCAGCCACAGTTCGTGCGCGAGCAGCAACGCCGCGAAGCTCGCGGTGAGCGTGACGAACGCCGCCACCAGCCAGCCGAAACGGTAATGCCATTTCGTCCACCGCCACAAAACCACGAACGCCGCCAGCCGCGTGAACATCCACAGCGAGCAAAACAATCCGCTCGCCGTCACCGACAAATTAAATTGCTGCGCCACCGCCGGGATGGCCGCGATGACCGTGTTGCCCGCGATGTAGCCGACGGGATTGCCGAGCCACGCCATTTTCAAAAACGTCTGCGGGCTAATTCCACCTTGAACTGCGGCGGCTTCCGGTTTGTGCGCGGCGTGAGCAGACGGGGAAATTTTTGCTTCGTCACGTTCCAACCAGAACACCGTCGCGCATTGGCCGGCGAACAAAATCGCGGGCAGCCAGAACAACGTTTGCCAGCCCAGTTTTTCAAAAACCGCGCCGCCGAAAAAATACGCCAACGCCGCCGCGCCCGCCCACACGACGTTGTAGATGCCCACGAGTCGCGGTAGTTCTCGCTCGCTCGCGCCGTGGCTGATGAGCGCTTCGAGCGCGGGCCAAGTGAAGCAGATAAACGCCGTGTAGCCGATGACCGTGACGTATTGTGCCATCAGGGAGCCGCGAAAAATCGCGCCCACGAGCATCGCCGCCGCCGCGCCCGCCCAGCCGAGTTTGAGTGCGGCGAAGTAACCGCGCCGTTGCCCGAACCGCCCGCCCTGCCACGCGGCGAAGGTGTAAATCAGCCCATGCAACGCCGACATCCACAGGTTTTGGCGACTGTTGAAGCCAAAGTTGTCGCGCAGGAAAAAGAACAGATAGTTAAAATAAAAAGTGGCCGCGAAGGAATTCAGCCCTTCGAGCACAAACCAGATTGTTTTAGAGCGGCGCGTAGTCATCAAAAACGGGCGCGAGTGTCGCAAGTCTCCGCCAAAAGAAAAGCGCCCGTTCACGCGGGAAAAACCCGGTTGACAACCCGCCGCTCCAGCCTAGATTGTCCGCGCAAAAGTCATCCCAAGGTTTTATATGAAATTGACCAAACTGTTCGCGACCGCCACCGCCCTCTGCCTCATGGCCGTCACCGCTTCTGCCGCCAGCAATTCTGCGCGCGTCAGTCGCATCCAAGGCAAAGCTCGCTACTCCACCGATAATAAAAATTTCCGCGACCTCTCCGCCGGCGATGTTCTCAAGCCCGGCACGGTCATCCAGACTGCCTCTGAATCTTGGGTGGACGTGGTGCTTTACGACGACGCTCAAGCGTTCGTCACCGTGCAACCCGTCGTGCGCAAGTTCAACTACGGCATCGGTCAAGATGCCCAGCAGAACGTCATCCGCCTCCGCGAAAACACCGTGCTCGCGCTCGATAAACTTTTCTCCACCGGCACGGGTTCCGATAGCGTGACGGAAACCCAGCTTGATCTCCGCGCAGGCCGCGTCTTCGGCAACGTCAAAAAGCTTTCTGGCGCTTCCAAATACGAAGTCAAACTCCCGAACGGCGTCGCGGGGATTCGCGGCACGTTGTTCGACTTGAGCGCGAATGGCGTCCTCACCGTCTTCTTCGGTTCCGTCGCTATTTCTTACTACGACGGCTCCGGCCAACTAGTCACCAAGGTCGTTTACGAAGGCGAACGCCTTGACTTGAACACGAACCAACTCACGCACCTCTCTGGCAATGACAACCAAGAGGGTCAGCACGAAGGCGACCAAATGGGACATGACGACCACAACAATCCGGGCGGCAACGGCTCCGGTGCCGGTCCGCACGACCCGGACCCGTCCACCGGCACACCCGGCACTGTCATCCGTGATACGCCGCAAGATGGGGGCGGTGACCAACCTGTTGGTCGCCCGGCGAAATAATTCTCTCACACTTTTCAAAAGCCCACAGCAGCCTTGAGTTGCCGTGGGTTTTTTGTTCCCCTGCCGCACTGTGAAGTTCAAGCCCACCCAGCGCGCCCCGTGGTTCATCGCCGCCGCCGTTATCGCGCTCGCGTGCCTCGCGCAGTGGCTGCGCTTCGGCCCGCTCGAACAACTCGAAGCGCGCAGCTACGACTGGCGTGTCCGCCTCGCGCAAAAATTTCCCGCACCCGCCGCCACCAACCTCGGCTTCGTCGCCATCAGCGACGATACGATCACGCGCCTCAAGGATGGCTCGCTCGGCTTTCACTATGGCCTTTATTGGCCGCGCCATGTCTACGGACAAGTGCTTCGCGAACTCACCGCCCAAGGTGCAACGGTGGTTGGCTTCGATATTTTATTTCCGGAGGCCCGCACCGACCACTCGCCTGTCACGTTCAACACCAATGTCACTCCCAGCCTCAAAGACTTCGCCGACGGTTTGCATCCGAATGCCAACGACAAACATAAACCCCTGATTTTGGACGATAAAATCACAGTCGAATCCGATGACTTCTTTGCTTGGCAATTACACGAAAGCCAGCGCGGCCTCATCGCTGCTGAACAAGGCGCGTTGCCGCTAAAAAATTTCCGCGCGCAAACTACCGTTGCCCACATCTCCGCCGAGCGCGATGCCGATGGCGTGTTGCGCCGCGCGCGTGCGTTCCAAGATTTTCGCGTCTGGCATCCGCTGTTCGAGCAGGCGGCGAGTGAATACGGCTTCGACCTCGCCGCCGCCAAAATCGAGCCGCGCCAAATCACGTTCCTCAACTCGGACAAACAGGAAATCAAAGTCCCGCTCGATGCCAACGGCACGTTCGACCCCGTGGACTTCGGCGGCGCAGCGGCAGCGGGTTTGCCGCGCGCGCGTCCGTTCTCCGAGACGCGCGTCTGGCACATGGGGCTCGCCCTCGCCGCCCGCGCGCTCGGCGCGGATTTGTCGCTCACCAAAGCCGACTTGTTCGCTGGCAGAGTTTCCCTTGTCAGCAGCAACCACGTCGTCCGCGAAATCCCCGTGGACGCCGACGGATATTTTTACGTCAACTGGGAAATCCCCATCGGCGACCCGCGCCTTCACATCGGTGCGTTTGAAAAACTTCTCGCGCAAGACCTCGCCCGCACCCACGGCGACACCAACGAACTCGTCAACGACTGGCGCGGCCAAATCGTTATCATCGGTTCCACCGCCACCGGCAACGACCTCACCGACCTCGGCGCCACGCCGCTCGCCAAGTCCACGTGCCTCGTCAGCAAACACTGGAACGTCGCCAATGCCATTTTGCAAAACCGTTTCATCACGCGCCCGCCGCTCGCTGCTGATTGCGCGCTCATCGTGTTGCTCGGCGCTCTCACTGCGTTTTTCACTTGGCGACTGCGCGCGTTTACCGCGCTTGTTGCCGTTGTTACGCTCGCTGTCGGCTACACGCTTGTCACCGTCATGCTCTACAACCAGTCACGCGTGTGGCTGCCGCTCGTGCTGCCGCTCGGCGGCGCGCTGCTCATGCAACACCTTTGCCTCGTGACGTGGCGAGTCGTGTTCGAGCAGGCAGAGAAACGTCGCGTCAGAAATGTTTTTTCCAAAGTCGTCGCGCCCGAAATCGTCCATGAACTGCTCGACCAAAAGAAACTTTCGCTCGGCGGCGCGCGGCGCGAAATCACCGTGTTCTTTGCTGACGTGCGCGGGTTTACCGCCTTCACCGATCTGAACCGCGAAGACGCCACCGAATTCATCCGCAAAAATAATTTCACCGGTGAACGCGCCGAAGCCATCTACGACGAGCAGGCGCGCGAAGCCCTCAACACCGTCAACGTCTATCTCGCGCTCGTTGCCGACACCATCAAACAACACAGCGGCACGCTCGACAAATACATCGGTGATTGCGTGATGGCCTTCTGGGGTGCGCCCGCTGCGCATCCGCGCCACGCGCTCAACTGTGTGCGCGCGGCCATTAACGCTCAGCG
Organism: Verrucomicrobiota bacterium; assembly: GCA_046050965.1. Lineage (GTDB taxonomy): Bacteria > Verrucomicrobiota > Verrucomicrobiia > Limisphaerales > JAFMIX01 > JAFMIX01. Next base: position 7,118 of record JBJOPC010000243.1, read on the forward strand.
TGCCATTGACGAACTCAACCGCGCCCGCGCCGACGAAAACACCAAGCGCGAGCTGCAAAATTTCCAACGCGCCGCTGCTGGCGAAATGCCTTTGCCCGCGCTGCCCATCCTCTCGCTCGGCACGGGCATCAACACCGGCCCCGCGCTCGTCGGCTTGATGGGTTCGGACAAACACGGGTTGAACTATACCGTCTTTGGCCGCGAAATTAATCTGGCCAGCCGCCTCGAAGCGTTGTCCGGACGTGGACGCATTTTCATCGGCGAAGCCACCTTCCTCGCGTTGCAACGCGACGACCCCGCGCTCGCCGCCACTTGCACTGCTCACGCGCCCGTGACCGTGAAAGGCATTCGTGAGTCCGTGAAAATGTTTGAAGTCCCGTGGCGTCTGCCCGGAACCATTTCGCCCATCGGCGACGACTACGGCTCTGCGTCCAGCGGACATGACACGTCTTCGACTGGCTTCATCCGGCTCGGTTAAGTTGGTTGCAAGTTGCAACCAAACTTGACGCACCACACACCACGCACCACGCTTCCCCTCGTATGAACCGCGTTAAACTTTTACCCGACCACGTTGCGAATCAAATCGCGGCCGGCGAAGTCGTGGAGCGTCCCGCGAGCGTCGTGAAGGAACTCGTCGAGAACGCGCTCGATGCCGACGCGCGCAAAATCACCGTGGAAATTCAGGCGGGCGGGCGCAGTCTCGTGCGTATCACCGACGACGGTTTCGGCATGAGCCGCGATGACGCGCTGCTTGCGCTCGAACGCCACGCGACGAGCAAAATTCAGCGCGCGGAAGATTTGGCGAGCATTTCCACGATGGGTTTTCGCGGCGAAGCCCTGCCCAGCATCGCCAGCGTCAGCCGCTTCAGCCTCACCACTCGCGAGCGCGACGACGCCTCGCCCGAAGGCACACAAATCATCATCAATGGCGGCAAAATCATCGAAGTCAAAGCCGCTGGCAGCGCGCTCGGCACGAGCATCGAAGTGCGGCAAATCTTTTTCAATCTGCCCGCGCGTCGGAAATTTCTGCGCAGTGAGGAGACCGAGGCGTCGCACATCCAGCATTACCTCACGCTCGCTGCGCTCGCATATCCGCATGTCGCCTTCACGTTCATCAAAGACACGCGCACTGTCTGGCAATTGCCCGCGCAGAAATCCGCCGAACAACATTCCGCACTCCGCGAGCGTCTCCGCGCGCTGCTCGGCGACGTGAAACTTATCGAAGTGGATTTCACCGCCGCGATCACCGACGATTCACAAGCTTCGCGTCCCGACGAAACGGAGAGTTTTGAAAACGCGTTGCCCGCAAGCGAAGCCACCTCGACCCTCGACCCTCGACCCTCGACCCTCCGGGTATGGGGTTTCATCGGCGCGCCCGGCGTCGCCCGCAGTTCGCGCGAAGACCAGCACACGTTCGTGAACCGCCGCCCGGTCGAAAATCGCGGCCTCAACTACGCGCTGCTCGAAGGCTACCACAATTCGCTGATGAAGGGGCGCTACCCGGTTTGCTGCCTGTTCCTCGAAATCAATCCCGCCGCCGTGGACGTGAACATCCATCCCGCCAAGCGCGAAGTTAAATTTCATCGCGAGTTTGAGATTCGCAAACACGTCGCGGAAGCTGTGCGTGACGCGCTGCTCGCATTTCACTCTGCTGGAATTGAAGCTCACGCCAAGCCGCCAAGCCGCCAAGCTGAACGCATCGAAGCCATCGGCAAAACTTTTGACGTTGCGCCCACGCCAGAATTTTCCACACCGTCACTGCCGTCATTTCCGCAACCGCTCAAGCCCGCGCCCGAATGGCCGTCGCGCCCTGTCGAACAACCGCCGTTGAAAATGGGTTTCGCACAGGGGGCAGACTACAGACCACAGACCATAGACCATAGACCCGCCGCCTCAACGCCCAACGCCCAACGCCCAACTTCTCCCACGCCCCTGTTGAGCGTCCCGCTCAAACTCATCGGCGTCGTCGGCAAGCTTTACGTCGTGCTCGAATCCGATCGCGGACTTGTGCTGCTCGACCAGCACGCGGCGCATGAACGGATTTTGTTCGAGCAGATGCGCGACCGTTTGGAACGCGGCGACCAAGCGCCCTCGCAGAAACTGCTGTTGCCCGAGACCATCGAAGTCTCCGTGCGCGACGCCCATTTTCTGCGCGGTCAACTCGTCGCGCTCGTGCGGCTCGGCGTGGGCTTGAGCGAGTTCGGCGAGCGGACGTTCCTGCTCGACGCGCTGCCGCCGTTCGTCAAAGCACCGGACGCGCGCCGCTTCGTGCTGGAACTGGTGGACGAACTCAAGGCCGCCGGGGCGGAAGTGAATTCCGCGCGCCTCGGCGAACACGTCATCACCAAGACCGTCTGCCGCCACGCGGTGAAAGCCAACGACCCGCTCGCGGGCGCGGAGTTGGAAAATCTCGTGGAAGATTTGCGCCGCTGCGCCATGCCCTACACCTGCCCGCACGGTCGCCCGACGCTCATCGAGATGAACTACCGTGAGTTGGAGAAGAAGTTTGGAAGGACGCAGTGACATTCCGCTCGACGGGCAAAATTCCACGCACACATTTCAATCGCACCATGACCACGCCCTACACCATCCCAGAAGGCTTTGATGTAATTGACGCCCCCGGCTCGCTGACCATTCGTCGCACTTGGCTGACTTGGAAAATTGCGCCGTTGATTTTGTTTGTCATCTTCTGGGACGGGTTTCTGATTTTTTGGTATACAATGGCGTTGGGCAAGGCACACGCTCCGCTGATGATGATCTTATTCCCGCTCATTCATGTTGCCGTGGGAGTCAGCCTCACTTACTTCGTTATCGCTTCATTTTTCAACAAGACGGACATCATCATCGCGCCAACCAATGTGCGTGTGGCAACTGGGCCATTGCCTTGGATTGGAAATTGTGAAATCAGACGTGAAGACGTGAGTAGCATTCTCGTCCGTGAGCGCAGCGGCAATCGCGGTCGGATTTCCTACGAGGTCATGTATGCCGACCGGGCGCGCAAAGAACGAAAATTAGTCGGCTACATTACTCAATCAGAACAGGCGCGTTTTATTGCTGCGCGCGTTCGGCAAATTTTTGGGTTGGTGACAACCGATGAATGAGGTTTTTCTTCGCAGCTTTGCGCCTTGGCGTGAGTTTCTCTGCCCGGTTGGCGATGCGTTCTAGTTTGCGCACCAGCCGCCGACAATTTCTCGCCGCCGGGTTGAAGCCCCACGCAGCGTCTGCGGACGGACGCACTCCGCCGGATGTTTTTGAGCAATCGCGCGCGCGGCTTGTCAATCCACCGTGCGCCCGCCAACGTCTCCGCCAACCCGATGAATGCCGCCGAGAATTTCTCCCACCCACGCGCGGGCTTCGCGCGCCCGGATTGGCTCGCGTTCGCGGGCGCGACGGCGGTGGCGTTCGTGGGCTACTGGTTCACGCTCGCTCCGAACTTGACGCTGGGAGATTCCGGCGAATTGTCTGTGGCGGCGAACTACGCGGGCGTGCCGAATCCGCCGGGCTATCCGGCGTGGGTGCTGGCGTCGTGGCTGTGGATTAAAATTTTTCCGTTCGGAAATATTGCGTGGCGGCTGGCGGTGGAATCGGCTTTGTGCGCGTCGCTCGCGGGCGGGCTGGTGGCGTTGATGGTATCGCGCACGGGCGCACTGCTGCTGGACGCGCAGGAAAAATTTCGTCAGCTGCCCGCGCGAGATGCCCAACTTTTGCGCGTGGCGGCAGGTGTGGCGGCGGGGCTGGGGTTTTGTTTCGACCGCGCAGTGTGGTTTAGCGCGGTGCGGGTGGACGACGTGTGGGCTTCAAATCTTTTTTGCTTCGCGCTGATGCTGGCACTGGGGTTTCGCTGGTTTCTGACGCCGGAGCGAACGGGCTTTTTGTGCGCGGCGTTTTTCGTTTTTGGACTGGGGTTGACGAATTGCGAGATACTGCTGTGCGCGGCGCTGGGGCTACACATTTTCATCACACTCGGACGCCCCACGCTTGGGCGCGACTTCGGGCTGGTGGTCGCGCTGATATGTTGGGTGAGGGCGTCGGCTGGAAATTGGCGATGGTCTCCCATGTGGCCGAATGTAATTATTCCGGATTTGTTCGTAGCTTGTTCTGCCGAAATGCGGAGCACAGTTGTGTTGCTCGGAGCGGTGGCGCTGGCGTCATGCCTGTTGGTCACCTGGAAAACGCGCCGCTTGCTGACTGAGTGGAAAACGGTTCTGACAATTCTTCCGGCATTAGGCATCGGGCTGATGCTGTTCGGCTACGTCCCGCTTGCTTCGATGAGCAACCCGCCGATGAACTGGGGTTACCCGCGCAACGTAGAAGGTTTCTGGCACGTCAGCACGAGGGCTTGTTACTGTTACGAGCGTTTTTTCACTTCGGATTTCGGTGAGTATTTTCGCGGTCTGGGTCTGGTCATCGGGGAAATGGTGCGAGGCTTGGGCAAAATTTATTTCTTTGCGCCGCTGCTCACGCTGGGATTGTTCCGCAGAGC
>JBJOPC010000244.1:0-22851 GCA_046050965.1 Verrucomicrobiota bacterium
GCCGACGTAAGTCGGCGCATTTCAACTGACGAGCGTCGTAAGTTTTGCGCCGACTCACGTCGGCGGCTACGGGATTTGGAAAATCCGTTCGCATCGCGCGCACGTTTCGGCCAAGCTCACGACTCATGGCGAACAAGTTTTATGCACCCGGCGAGCAGCGCGCAGCGAAGGTCAACGACCTCTTCGCGACGATCGCGCGGCGTTACGACTTGTTGAACGACCTGCAAAGTTTCGGGCTGCATCGCCGCTGGAAACGCCGCGCCGTCGCGCTCGCGCAACCGCAGCCCGGCGACCGCGCGCTGGACGTGTGCTGCGGCACAGGTGATCTCGCGCAACTGCTCGCGGCAACGGGTGCGGAGGTGACAGCGGTAGATTTCAGCGCGGCGATGCTGGAGGTAGCGGAACAAAGGCAAAGAGCAAAGGGCAAAGGGCAAAAAGTGGAATTTCAGCAGGGCGATGCAATGCAACTGGCGTTTGCTGACGCGCGTTTTGAGATAGTTACGATTGGCTACGGCTTGCGAAATCTGGCGAGCGTGGACGCAGGGCTGCGCGAACTGCGGCGGGTGCTCAAGCCCGGCGGGCGACTGGTGATTTTGGAATTTGGCAAGCCGACGAACGTGTTGTGGCGGTGGATTTATTTCCAGCATCTGCGGTTCGTCACGCCGCTGCTCGGCAAACTGTTCTGCGGCGACGCAGCGGCTTACGCTTACATTTTGGAATCGCTGCAAAATTATCCGGGGCAGGAAGGGGTCGCGCAAAAGCTGCGCGACCTCGGCCTCACCGAAGTGCGCGCCTTCAATCTGCTCGGCGGGGCGATGAGCCTGCACTTCGCCAGACAACCGCTCCGTCACCAAAGCGTAGCTTGACCTTTCGTTCGCAGAAGGCATCCTGCACGGCTCGGTTTTTCAGTTTTTGGTTTGAGTTGGGAGTTTTGAGTTGGCGCCGTCTGCCAACGAGAATTTCCCCAACTAAAAACTAAAAACTGACGACTCAAAACTAATTTTATGCTGCACATCCGAAACCTCGCCATCATCGCGCACGTTGACCACGGCAAGACCACGCTCGTGGATTGCCTCCTCAAACAATCCGGAACCTTCCGCGAAAACCAACACGAGACCAAAGAGGAACGCCTCATGGATTCGATGGATCTCGAACGCGAAAAAGGCATCACCATCCGCGCGAAGAACGCGGCGTTCAAATACAAGGATTACCACATCAACATCGTGGACACGCCCGGTCACGCGGATTTCGGCGGCGAAGTGGAACGCATCATAAACATGATTGACGGCGTGTTGCTCGTCGTGGACAGCGCCGAAGGCCCGCAAGCGCAAACGCGCTTCGTGCTCCGCAAGGCGCTCGAAGCCGGCGCGAAACCCATCGTGGTCATCAACAAGATTGACCGCGAGAACGCCAATCCGAAAAAAGTGCTCGACCAAGTTTTTGAATTGTTCATGTCGCTCAACGCCACGGACGAGCAGCTCGATTTCCCGTTCATCTATTGCTCCGCCAAGGCCGGTTACGCCAAGGTGGAACTCGACCACGTCAGTGGCACGATGGAGCCGCTCTTCGACGCCATCGTGAAACACATCCCGCCGCCGCGCGCCAAAGCGGGCGATGGTTTTCAATTGCTCGTCGCGAATCTGGATTACTCCGACTACCTCGGTCGTATCGCGTTCGGCAAAATTGTCGAAGGCAAACTCAAGGTGGGCGACCCCGCGATTTGCCGTCACGGCAGCGGCAAAATCACGAAGAACAAAATCACCATGCTCTACCACTTCGAGGGCATGAAGCGGATTGAAATTCAAGAAGCGCACGCCGGCGACATCGTGGGCATCGCTGGTTTTGAGGAAGTGTTCATCGGCGAAACTATTTGCGATTCTGAATTGCGCGCCACTTTGCCCTACATCCCGATTGATCCGCCGACCATCCAAATGGAATTCGCCGTGAACGACGGCCCGCTCGCCGGGCAGGACGGCAAGCTCGTCACCGCGCGCCACATCTGGGATCGTCTCATCAAAGAAATCCGCACCAACGTCGCGCTCCGCATCGCGCAAACCAGCGACCCGAAGATTTTCGCCGTCTCCGGCCGTGGCGAAATGCAAATCGCCATTCTCGTCGAACAGATGCGCCGCGAAGGCCACGAAGTTTTGGTCTCGCGCCCTGAAGTGTTGTGGAAAAAAGATCCCACCACCGGCAATCCGCTCGAACCCATCGAAAAATTGTTCGTCGAAGTTCCCAGCGAAAATCTCGGCGCCATCATGGAAAATCTCGCCGGTCGTAAAGCGCAGATCACGAACATGAATCACGTCGGCAGCCAAGTCTCCGTCGAAGCCCTCGTGCCCATGCGCGGCTTGATTGGTTTTGAAACCGACCTCGTGAACTCCACCAAGGGCATGGGCGTGATGAGCCATCTCTTCCACGAATACGGTGAAGACCGTGGCGAAATCGCCGCGCGCAAAAACGGCTCGCTCGTCTCCATGGATGCCGGCGAAGCCACCAGCTACGCCCTCAACATGGTGCAAGAACGCGGACGCCTCATGGTGCAACCCGGCGACGCCGTCTACGTCGGCATGATTGTCGGCGAAAACGCCCGCGAGAACGACATCCCCGTGAACCCGGTGAAAGAAAAACGCCTCACGAACATGCGCTCACAAGGCGACGGCAAAGGCATCCAACTCGCGCCCCCACTCAAACTCTCGCTCGAACGCGCGCTCGAATACATTGACGTGGACGAGTTCGTCGAAGCCACGCCCAAGAACCTGCGCCTCCGCAAAAAAGTCTTGGACGAAGGCCTCCGCCGCCGCACCGAAAAATCCCGCGTGATCCGATATGTGCAGGAATAATCCGTCGCCAAAAATTCAAAACCCCGCTGGCTCACGCTCGCGGGGTTTTTGTTTGGCGAGCCTCACAGCGGCACGAGCCAGACGAGCACCGGCTTTTCAAAACCGCGCGGCGTGAATTGGTTCGCCGCCGCCGTCGTCGCGTAATCACCGAGTTGCGCGCGGAAGTCGGCGCGTTTGAAAACTTCATCCGACACCGCCAACTCGCCGCCGCGCGAGAAACCCGTGAGCCGTCCGGCGAGATTCACGGTCGTGCCGAAATAATCGAGCTTGTCATTGGCGTTCACCGCGAGACACGGGCCGATGTGCAGGCCGGCTTTCAGGACGAGCTGCGTGGCGTTGCGCGCATGGGCGTTCGCCTCGGCGATGCCCTTGAACATCGCTTGCGCCGCCGCGCACGCGTCGCGGCAATTGCTGAACACCGCCATCACCGCGTCGCCGATGGTCTTCACGATGCCGCCGTGATGCGCGCTGACCGCTGCGCTCAACACGTCGAAATGCCCGCGCACTTGCGTGTAAGCCCGCGCATCACCGAGCGCGTGATACATCGCCGTGGAGCCGCGCAAGTCCGTGAACAACACGGCTTGCTCGCTGACCATCACCGATTCGTCGGCAGCCAAAACTTCTGCGTCGAATAAATCCCGAAACACCTGCCAGTTCGTCACGGCGGCGGCGGTGAGAATATCGTCGCTCCACGCGACGCGTTCGAGTGCAACTTGCACGGGGAATTTATTCGGGTTGGAAATTTTCCATTCGTTCGCGTTTGCAGCGGGTTGGCGGATGAAATTTTCCGGGGCGCAGACAATCAAGCCATCCGTTTGCGCGCCCACGTCTTCGCACAACCATTGTGAGCGCACCTGCGGCGAACGCAGGCGCAGGCCGCCGCTGTTAGCCGGCCAGCCCCACACGCGGATTTCGCCGGGTTGCAAAAACAGTTGCTGCAAGACGTGCGGTTTGCCGCTGGGGCCAGCGAGACAAAAAGTTTGCGGCTCCACTTTGCGCACGGCGGGATGCACGGTGAATTTCAGTTCCACGGACTGGTCGAACTCGCCGTCGAACTTGATGTCGCACACATCGCAATGCGCCGTGCGTTTCAGTCCGGCGAGGCTCGTGGTAAGCGGCGCGCGGGACGAGCGGCAGTTCGGGCAAAGAATTTCCCAGCGGAATTGCAGCAACCCGCTGTGCGCAGCGAACAGCAACAGGCGCAACAGCTCCCACACGTCCACGCCCCAGCGCCGCGCGAGTTCGCGCGGGCGGAGGTGCGTAAGTTCCACATCGGCAGCGTGCGTCAACCAATCGGCGAGCCGCATCGCGAGCGCGGGGTCGCCACCGCTGCGTTGCAAGGCTTCGGTGCGGTCGCGGAGAACCGTTTTGTCCACGAACGAGACGGGCAAGTGCGGAAGCGGCAGGCGCGCGTTGCCCGCCAGAAATTCGCGCGCATGGGCGACGGCGCGCGTCATCGCGCGATTCGTCTGCGGCACGATGATGGTCTTGGTCAGCAACTGACCGAGAGCGTGACGCGGGGTCATGCGACTGTGAACGCGCAAGCGTGTGCCACCGTTGGGCAGTTCGAGAAAATCTACGCCACCAAGAAACTCGCGCCATGGTCCGGATAAAAACTCACGACGAACGATGTGGAACTCCGGCTCGCGCCACTCGAACGGCCACTCGCGCCATTTCAATTCTGCGCCTGCCACGCGCGCCGTTGCCCACACTGCCGTGCCGCCTTCGGGTAGTGGTTCAGTGCGGTAGTTGACGCCGGGTAAGCCGAGCGCGCGATTAAGCCAATCAGTGTTGCCGAACACCGGCCAGACCGTGTGGCGCGGGAACGGCAGGTCGAAGAAAGTTTCCGTGGCAATGACCTCTGGCACGGCGCGAGTCTGGCAAAGGGCGTCGCCGAGAAGCGACGAAAAAATTTGGCGTCAGCCCTGCACGAGCGGCAACAGCACGGTGAAAGTCGTGCCGGTGTTCGGTTCGCTGATGACGGTGATTTGGCCGTGGTGTTCTTCGATGATGCGGCGCGTGATGGGCAGGCCGAGACCCGTGCCGCTCTTCTTGGTGGTGAAAAAAGTCTCGAACATCCGGTCCAGATTTTCGGGCGGAATGCCCACGCCGGTGTCGGACACGGCGAGGCGCAGCAGGGCGGTGCGGTTGGCGGGCGACGGAATATTTTCGGTGATGATGGTGAGTTCGCCGTGCGGCCCCATAGCTTCGAGCGCGTTCAGCAGCAGATTCATCAGGGCTTGCTCCAAGTGGTGCAAGTCGCCGTGCAGCAAATCGTGCGTGGCGTTGAGGCGGCGATGAAGCGTGATGAGTTTCTCGTGGAGCGGATGCTGGATGAGGCGCAGCGCGTGTTCGAGGGCGTCGTGCAAGTGAACCGAGGCGCGCTCGGTTTTCACGGGCGAAGCAGTGCGGAGCATTTGGCTGACGATGACGTCAATGCGCTTCATTTCGCGGGTGACGGTTTCGGCGAGTTCGGCGTCCTGATTTTTTTCGAGAAGCAAGTCGAGGAAGGTTTTAACGGCGACGAGGGCGTTTTTGACTTCGTGCGCCATACCGGCGGACAACGTGCCGAGGTTGGCGAGGCGATCGAGGCGACGAAGATTTAATTCCAAAGTTTGCGCGGCGGTGAGGTCGTGGAGCGCGAGGACAAGTCCGGCGAGTTGACCGCCGGGCGCGGGCTTGCCGACCACATGGGCGCGCACGGAATGTTCATCGCCACCTTGGCTCGGCAGCTTGAGCAGGCGGTCGGGAATGGCGCGTCCGCGCGTGAAGGTGTCGGTGATGAGTTGATTGAGCGCGTGCGGCAGGATGACGGCGGACTGGCCGATGACGTGCGCGGCGGTGAGGTTTGTCAGACGTTCAGCTTCTGCGGAGAAAGCGGTGATTTTTCTTTGCGAATCCACGGCTATGACGGCGCAAAACAGCGTATCGCGCAAAACGCTGGCGTAAGTCGGCGCGTCGGCAGCATTTGGATTGGTCGGTGGTGTGGGCATGGGTTCGGTAATTTTTTCCAAGGTGAATTACCGCCGTGATTAGAGTCCGCGTGGGCAAAGGCAGCAAGGAGAATTTGCCGCGCGGGAGAAGATACTCCGCAGATTCCGCAGATGACCGCAGATTAAAAATCATCTACGAAAATCGGCGGACGCCGTCTCAGGCGAACGGCAACGCCACCACCGTCGCCGCGCTGCCGTCGGCGAGCGTGAGCGCGGAGCCAGGCGCGTTCGCCTCGCGGCGGACGATGGCGAGCGCGAGGTTGGCTTGAAACGTCGGTGAGAAAATTGTGCTGGTGAGGCAACCGACTTCTTTGCCAGCGGCGAAAAGTTTTGCGCCGCGGGCGGGCAAAGTTTTCAGGTCGTTCGCCAAACGCAAGCCGCGCAGTTCACGCGTGACGTGGCCGAAGCTGTTCACACGGTTCAATACTTCCTGTCCGATGTAGCAACCTTTGTTGAAGTTCAGCGCGCGGGCGAGTCCGCATTCTTGCGGCAGATTCGTCTCGTCCATGTCCATGCCGAAACGCGGCACACCGGCCTCGATGCGCGCGATTTCCAGCGCGTCCCAGCCAGCGGCTTTGCCACCGAGCTGCTTCGCGGCGGCGATGAGTTTGTCCGCGACTGCACCGAGCGAATTGGTGGGAACGAATAAATCAAACCCACTCGTGCCAAGGCGCGCGTGGTGCGCCAGATAAATTTCACCTAGCGTGGCATCGGAAAATTTTACGGACGCGAACGGCGCGTCGGAAAGCTTGGTGAACAAGCCGAGCGCGCAAACGACTTCGGCGGCGCGCGGCCCTTGCACGCTCAAAAGCCCGTAGTGCGGCGCGGCGTCCACGAGTTGCACGTCGTCGGACACGATGTAATTCTCCAGCCGCGCCGTGACGAGCGCGGTGAGGCCGAGCTCAAAATCGAGCAGCAGTTCGTCGGCGAGGCAGAAAAGATTGAGGTCGCTTTGGAGTTTGCCTTTGGCGGTGGTGAGCGCGGCGTAGCAACCTTGGCCGGGCAAAAGTTTCTTCACGTCGTTCGTGACCTGCCCGTGCAAAAACCGCGCGCGATCCGCACCAACGAGGCAAAGCCGCGAACGAAAACTCAAGTCCAACACGCCCGCAGTTTCGTGCAGCGCGGCCAACTCGGGATTCACGTCACCGTAGTGCGCGACGACTTCGCAGCCGTTCACGCCAGCGAACTGCGCGCCGAGGCCGTGGTGAAATTCGTGGAGGGAAAGCGGATTCACACGCCAATCTGCTTTTTAAGCGCATCGCAGATTTGCTTGTTCCAATGTTCGAGCACGGCTTGGTCGCGGCCTTCGATGAGGAGGCGCGCTTTGGGTTCCGTGCCGGAATAGCGCAGCAGCACGCGTCCGCCGTCGGGCGACACGGCGGCTTCGGCAGCGGCGACGAGTTTGCTGATGTCGTCGAGTTGGTCGAAGGGAATTTTTTCGCGGACGCGCACGGCGGTGACGAGTTGCGGATAACGCTTCCAGCATTGGGCAAGTTCGCTCAAGGGTTTGCCCACGAGTTTCATGATGCGGAAAATCTGGAGCGCGCTCACGAGGCCGTCGCCGGTCGTGCTGTGGTCGCGGAAAATCATGTGGCCGCTTTGCTCGCCGCCGAGGTTGCAGCCGGAGCGCAGCATTTCATCAATGACATTTTTGTCGCCGACGGCGGTGCGGACGATTTTGCCGCCCGCCGCTTTGATGACCACGTCGAGACCGGCGTTGCTCATGACGGTGGTGATGAGCGCGCGGCTGGCAAGCGTGTCGGTCTTCAGCATGTGCAAAGCGGCGATGGCCATGATGTCGTCGCCGTCAATCGTCTGGCCGTGTTCGTCGCAAAGAATCAGGCGGTCGGCGTCGCCGTCGTGCGCGAGGCCGACGTGCGCGTGGTGTTCGCGGACGGTCTGGCCGAGGAGCGCGGGGTAAAGCGAGCCACAATCGAGGTTGATGTTTTTGCCGTTGGGCTTATCGCCGATAACGATGACTTCCGCGCCGAGTTCGCGGAGAACGCACGGCGAAGATTTGTAAGCCGCGCCGTTGGCACAATCCACGACGATCTTCATGCCTTCGAGGGTCATGCCGCGCGGGAAAGAATTTTTGGCGTGTTCGATGTAGCGACCGAGGGCGTCGTCAATGCGAACGGCTTTGGCAATGTCGTCGGCGCTGGGAATAATTTTTTCCACCTCACCGCTGAACACGAGGTTTTCAATCTGGCTTTCGATTTTGTCGTCGAGTTTGTAGCCGTCGGCGCGGAAAAATTTAATGCCGTTGTCGGTGTAAGGATTGTGCGAGGCGGTGATGACGATGCCGGCGTCGGCGCGCAGACTGCGCGTAGCGTAGGCGACGCCGGGCGTGGGGAGCGGGCCGATGAGCAGCACGTCCACGCCCATGGAAAGAATGCCGGAGGCAATGGCGTTCTCGAGCATATAACCAGAGAGGCGCGTGTCTTTGCCGATGACGATTTGGTGTTTGCCGCGATGACCGCGCGCGTGGGTCTCGAGGTTTTTGAAGACGTGGGCGGCAGCGCGACCGAGTTTCAACGCGGTTTCGGCGGTGACGGGTTCGATATTGGCCGTGCCACGGACACCGTCCGTGCCGAAAATCTTTTGGGACGCACTCATGGGGCGCGCATTGAAGCGGAGTTGCGGGCGCGAGGCAATGCGAAGTTCGCCGCCAGCGGTCACTCCACCGTCACGCTCTTCGCCAAGTTGCGCGGCTTGTCCACATCACAACCGCGCGCGACGGCGATGTGATACGAGAGCAGTTGCAACGGCACGACGGCGAGCAGCGGGAAGAGGCACTCCAGCGTTTTCGGAACGTAGATGACGTCGTCGCACATCTTGGCGAGCTGCGCGTTGCCTTCGTTGGCGATGGCGATGATAGGGCCGCCGCGCGCTTTGATTTCTTGCAGGTTGCTCAACGTCTTTTCATACATCGAGTCGTGGGGGATGATGACGACGGTGGGCGTTTCTTCGTCAATCAACGCAATGGGGCCGTGCTTCATTTCGGCGGCGGGATAACCCTCGGCGTGGATGTAGGAAATTTCCTTGAGCTTAAGTGCGCCTTCGAGGGCGACGGGGAAATTGTATTGGCGACCAAGGAAGAAAAAGTTCTGCGCCTTGGTGTAGCGTTGCGCGAGCTTGGCGATGGCGACGTTCTGCGCGAGCAGGGTTTCAATCTGCGCAGGAATTTTTTCCAAGCCTTCGACAATCTGTTTGCCGCGCACGTTGGAGAGCATCCGAATGCGGCCCATCAACAACGCGAACAAGGTCAGCACGGTGACTTGCGACGTGAAGGCTTTGGTGGAGGCGACGCCGATCTCCGGGCCAGCGTGGAGATAAATCCCGCCGTCGGATTCGCGCGCGATGCTGCTGCCGACGACGTTGCAGATGGCGAGGACTTTGTGGCCGCGCCGTTTGGCTTCGCGCAGGCCAGCGAGCGTGTCGGCGGTTTCACCGGACTGCGTGATACAGAGAATCAAGGTGTTCTTCTCGACCGGTGCGTTGCGGTAGCGGAACTCGCTGGCGTATTCGACTTCCACGGGAATGTGCGCGAGTTCTTCAATCAAATATTCGCCGACGATGGCCGCGTGCCAGCTTGTGCCGCAAGCGGTGATGATGATGCGGTCAATGGCGCGCAATTCGGCGTTGGTCAGGTTCAGTCCGCCAAATTTCGCCGTGGCTTCGTCCACGTCCACACGGCCACGCAAGGCATTCGCCACGGTGCGCGGCTGCTCAAAAATTTCCTTGAGCATGAAATGCTCGAAGCCGCCCAACTCCGCTGCTTCGGCGTCGTAATCAAGTTTGTGGATTTTCGCTTCGGTGGAACCAGAGCCAAGGTTGACGACCTTGAAATCTTTCGCGGTGAGCGTCACGAGGTCGTTCTCGTTGAGATAAATCACCTGCCGCGTGTAGGGCGCGATGGCGGTGGCGTCGCTCGCGAGAAAATTTTCCCCTTCGCCCACGCCGACAATAAGCGGCGAACCGCGCCGCGCGCCGACAATCACGTCCGGAAAATCTTTGCACACGACCGCGATACCGAACGCGCCGGTGACTTCCTTGATGGCGTTCGCGACAGCCTGCGCGAGCGGATGCACGTCGGCGCTGGAGCCACCGGCTTTTTTAACTTTGTCGTAATGCTCGCCGATGAGGTGTGCAAAAACTTCCGTGTCCGTTGCGGAGTGGAAGATATGTCCTTCGGTCATCATCCGCTCCTTGAGCGTGTCGTAATTTTCAATGACGCCATTGTGGACGACCGCGAGTTGGCTGCTTTGATCGAGATGCGGATGGGAATTTTCGTCGCACGGCGCGCCGTGCGTGGCCCAGCGCGTGTGGCCGACACCAACGTGGCCTTGCACTTTTTTCTTCGCGAGTGCTTTGCCGAGACCTTCAGCAATCTTGCCCTTGCGCTTGACGACTTGCAAATCGCCCTCCCGCAAAACGGACACGCCCGCGCTGTCATAACCGCGATATTCCAGTCGCAGCAAGGCATCCAACAGAATGGGACAGGCCTGTTTTTTCCCGATGTAACCGATGATGCCGCACATAAAAATTATTTTTCGATGTTCCGACGTGTTTCCAGATTGTGCGTCAGGTTATTCCCGGCATACTCACGGGCAAGAACGGATTTCTATGGCCAACACTGTTAAATTTCCCCGGCAAACTACTAACACCAACAACGTCCTCTCCGTCATCATGGGCGGCGGTCAAGGCACGCGGCTCTTCCCGCTCACGAAGGAACGTTCCAAACCCGCCGTGCCACTCGCCGGCAAATACCGGCTCGTGGACATCCCCATTTCCAACTGCATCAACTCCGGCTTGCTCCGCACTTACGTCCTCACGCAGTTCAACTCCGCTTCGCTGCACCGCCACATCGCCCAGAGCTACAAGTTCGATCATTTCGGCGGCGGCTTCGTAGAAATCCTCGCGGCAGAACAAACTTTCTCCGACACCTCGTGGTATCAAGGCACCGCCGACGCCGTGCGGAAAAATATGATTCACTTTTTGAATCACTCGTGGGATTACCTCCTCGTGTTGAGCGGCGACCAACTTTACCGCATGGATTTCCGCGCCATGATCGCGCAACACGCCGCGTCCGGCGCCGAGTTGACCATCGCCACCATCCCCGTGAAACGCAGCGACGCCCAATCCCTCGGCATCATGCAGATCAACGAAGAACGCCGCATCACCCGCTTCGTCGAGAAACCCAAAGACCCCGCCGTGCTCGACTCGTTGCGTCTGCCGCAGGACTGGTATGGCGAACTCGACATCGAAGGCACCGACGAATTCTTCCTCGCCTCCATGGGCATCTACGTCTTCAACCGCGAAGTCGTGAAGAAACTTTTGGACAACAACCTCACCGACTTCGGCAAGCACATCATCCCCGGCGCGATTGCCAACCACAAAGTCTGCTCCTACGTCTACCAAGGCTACTGGGAAGACATCGGGACGATTCGCAGCTTCTTCGAGGCCAATCTCGACGTCGCCAGCGAACTGCCGCGCTTCAACTTCTTCGACATGACCGCGCCGATTTTCTCGCGCCCGCGTTTTCTGCCCGGTTCCAAAATCAACGGCGCGCAGATTGATCACGCCCTCGTCACCGACGGCTGCATCATCAACCGCGCGCACATCAGCCACAGCATTATCGGCCTGCGTTCCCTTGTCGGCGAAGGCTCCCGGATGCACCGCGTCGTCTGCCTTGGCAACGACTACTACGAAAGTGCCGACTCCATCGCCCAATGCGCTCGCAACGGCACTCCCCACCTCGGCATCGGCAACAACTGCCACATCGAGAATGCCATCATTGATAAGAACGCCCGCATCGGCAACGACGTGAAAATCTCCCCCGCCGGCAAACCGGAAAACGTCGAACACCCCCTCTACTACATCCGCGACGGCATCGTCATCATCCCCAAAAACGCCATCATCCCGCACGGCACGGTGATTTGAGTTGATAACAGTAAGGCGTTGCTGCCACGCCGCCCGGAAGTTCCGCCCGCGCGCCGGGAATCCGCTAATTATTCGAGGAAACCAATCCTGCCTTGTGCGCTAATTGTGCCTGCATAACCTGATATGGTCGTAGTGGTCACACCAGACGATGTGGTCGTTGCTATTGTTGTGGTTACAATAGTTGGCATAATATTCCCAAGAACCATCAGGATGCGTGACAGATTCAAGCGGCAACAATGTCCCGCCAAACCCTGAACCAGAGGGTCAGGGTGAGGGAGAACGCGCCGTGGTTCCAGACGCCTCACCACATTTTTGAATCGTAGTTACTCCGCGCGCCAAGCTTTTCGGTTGAACTTTCGCCGCGCGCCCGAATACTCACACCATGCTACCGTTATTTCTCTCGCAAGGCGGCGCGGTTCTTTGGCTCATTTTGCTCGCGGGCGCGGCGGCGTTCGCTGTGTTCATCGAGCGGATGTTGCATTTGCACCGCGCGCAAATTAATTCCACCGCGTTCCTGAATGGTGTCCGCACCGTGCTCAAGCGCGACAACGTCGTCGAGGCCATCTCCATCTGCGACGCCACGCCCGGTCCGGTCGCGCGCCTCGTGAAAGTCGCCGTGCTGAACCGCGACCACGGCCGCGAACGCGTGCGCGAAGCCATCGCCGAAGCCGGCCTCACCGAAGTCCCGCGCCTCGAAGCGAAATTAAATTTCCTCGGCACGGTCGCACAGATTGCGCCGCTGCTCGGTTTGCTTGGCACGGTGTTGGGTTTCATCCACGTCTTCGGCGAGCTCCAGACGAGCGGCCTGCACGCGCACATCGCGCAATTGTCGCAGGGTGTTTTGCAATCGCTCATCTGCACCGCTGCGGGCTTGGCCGTGGCCGTGCCGTGTTACGCCGGGCATAATTATCTCGTCAGCCGCGTGAACGTGGTGGTGCTCGACATGGAACGCGCTGGCTCGGAAGTGCTGAACCTCGTCAGCGAAGCCGCAGCTGGGAAAACCAAATAATTGATCCGCGAAATTCGCGGATAAAAAAACATGAAATTTCCCCGCACCGCCAAAGCCTTCACCGGACGCCCGGACATCGCGCCGTTTGCGGGCGTATTTTTCCTGCTCGCGCTGTTCCTGCTGCTCGGCACGCTCGTCTACACGCCCGGCGTGGAATTGAATCTGCCCGTGGCGGGCGATTTGCCCGGCACCGATCAGCCGACGGTCGCCGTGGCAGTAGATCGCGACGGCCAATATTATTTCGACAACCAACGTTTGCTGCCCAGCGAATTGAAAACGCGGCTGCGCAGCGTTGCCCGGCAAACTGCCCTGCCGCCCGCGTTGCTCGTGCAAGCGGACAAAGCCGCGAACTACGAAGCCCTCGTGCGCCTCACCGCGCTCGCGCGCGACGCGGGCATCCGTCAGGCGTTCCTCGCCACTGCGCCGCCGCGCCTTTGAACCCATGACCGCCGTCGCCGAAACCAACTGGTCGCGCCTGCGCTGGCTCGGCGTGGTCGCGCTGATTTTTGCGGGGCAACTCGCGTTCATCTGGCTGCTCGGCGCGCGCCAACCGAATACGCCGCGCCGCGCGTGGACCGCGCCAGAAACCTTGCTCGTAGCCGACGTGCCGTTTCCGCTCGCTGAATTTTCCGACCCCACACTGTTCGTGCTGCCGCACACGCAAAGTTTTTCCGGCCAAGCCCGCACCCTCACGCCGCGTCCGCAGTTCACTTCCGCTGGCTGGGATGAACCGTTCCGCTGGCTGCCGGTGAACGAAGAAAAACTCGGCCAATCTTTCCGCCAACTGCTCGCCGACAACACCGCGAGCGAACACGGCGTCGCCGAAAAATTTTCACCCGCGCCTACGCTGCTCGCCATTCCCGCTGCGCCCGCGCCTGCAAATCCGCCCGCCGCCGTGCGCGTGA
Organism: Verrucomicrobiota bacterium; assembly: GCA_046050965.1. GTDB lineage: Bacteria > Verrucomicrobiota > Verrucomicrobiia > Limisphaerales > JAFMIX01 > JAFMIX01. The sequence goes on from JBJOPC010000244.1 coordinate 13,694, forward strand.
CCGGTGTGCTGGCGAACCGCGCGCTGCTCGCCGTGCCGGAGTTACCCGCACAAACCACCGCCGACAATTTGCCCGACACCACTGCGCAAGTGCTCGTGGACGCCGCCGGTCGCGTGGTGACGGCGACCATTATTTCCGCGCACACTGCCGCGGACGCCGACGCACTGACGCTCGCGCGGCAATTGCAATTCACCGCGCTGTCCGGCGGCGACAACTCGCGCGTAACGCGTCCGCTCGAAGGTTTGACCAGCGGGCAAATTATTTTTCACTGGCCGACACTGCCGTTGCCGGAGAAATAAAAATGGAAGCCGACACGCTCATCTTCGTCTACGTCGCCACGCTGCTCGCGGGGTTGGCGGGCGTGGCGATTTATTCTGAACGCCGCGCGCGCAGCTTCACGCCCACGCCGAGCGCCGACCGCGTGTTCCGCTGTGCCAAATGCGGTTTCGTCTACACCGACGACGCGGACGTGGAACGCTCGCGCTGCTCGCAATGCGGGAAGACGAACGAAGCGATTGAGTTTTAATCAAGCGTAGCCGCCGGCGTAGTCGGCGCAAACTCGTTCGCTAGCCATGGACGGTGAAAACGTAACGGAATGCGCCGACTGCGGCGGCGGAGGCGGCTACAATTTTAAGGAGCGTGTTACCCGCAGCGGAAAGAAATTCGTGCAATCAAAGTTTTGCCGAAACTGTTTTGCAGGTGTTCCAAAATTTCTTTGCGCCGCCAGCGCACGATTTCATCCAGCCACACGTTGCTGTCCACAGTGACGAAGAGCGTGCCTTTGTTGATGCCCGTGGGCTGGGCGTGGGCGCAGATGGTGGGATCGAGGAGGTTGTTCCAGACCTTCACAATCTCCGCTTCGGCTTGGCGGCTTTCGATCCGCAAATCTTTGAACAAGCGCGGCATCAACTCGCCGGCGCGCAGGCTGGATTTGGCGCGCGCAATTTCTTCGCCGGTCAAATCCACGCCGCGCCACGCGGCGAGGATACGCTGCTTGGCGTTGGGGCGACGCGCGCCACGGGCTGGAATTTTTCTGGGTGGGCGCGGGGTCATTGGAGGGCGGCGCGCGCGGCGGAAATGTCGCGGGCAATCTGGGTTTTCAATTCTTCGAGCGAGGAAAACTTTTGTTCGTCGCGCAGTTTGGCAGTGAAGGTGATTTCCAATTCCTGTCCGTAGAGGTCGCCGCTAAAATCGAGCAGATGAACTTCGAGGCGCAGTCGCGGCGCGGGATTTTTTACGCTGGGGCGCACACCGAGATTCAGCACGGCGCGGTGAAATTTTCCGCCGCTTGAAACTTGCGCGGCATAGACACCGGTGGGCGGGAGCAGCAGGCCGGTGGTGTCGAGATTGGCGGTGGGGAAACCAAGTTGACCGCCCAGTTTGTCGCCGTGAATCACCGCGTTCGCGAGCGAGTAGGCGCGACCCAGCATCTGTCCGGCAGCGTCGAAATCTCCGGCGCGCACGGCGTCACGAATGCGGGTGCTGCTCACGGTCTGGCCGTCGAGCGCGACCGCGGCGAGGCCGTGGACAGTGAAGCCGAGTTCCGCACCGAGTATGCGGAGCAACGCCACATTGCCGCTGCGGCGGTGGCCGAACACGAAGTCCGCGCCGACGCAGACGCTGTGGATTTTGCCGAGGTCGTGGGCAAGCTCGCGGAGGAATTGTTCGCCGGTAAGTTGGCTGAAATTTTGGTCGAACGGAATTTCCAGCAGCGCGTCGGCTCCGAGCGCGGCGACGGCGCGGAGTTTTTGCGCGCGGGAATAAATCTGCGGCGGCGTTTTGTCCGGCGCGACGATGGCGTTGGGGTGGCGGTCAAACGTGACCACGAGCGCGCGTCCGCCGTGCGCGCGGGCGTCGGCGACGGTCTGCCGGATAATTTGCTGATGCCCCAGATGCACGCCGTCGAACACGCCGATGGCGAGGCAGACTTTTCCGCCGGGCGCAAGGTTGCGGGCTTGGTGGATGAGTTGCATCGGGCGGAAGCGTGGTGCGTGGTGCGTGGTGCGTCAAGCATCGGTGAGTGCGTGACGCACCACGCAATGGTCTTTAATAATTTGCCACGAGTTTCAGGAATGGAATCACGCGTGGGATGAGTTCGGCAGTGGACAGTTTCAGCACGGCGTCGAGGGTGACGGCGTCGGCCACGTCGAATTTGCCGGAGGCGCAGCGGCGAAGTTCGGTGAGGTGCGCGCCGCAGCCGAGGCGTTGGCCGAGGTCATGCGCGAGGGAACGGATGTAGGTTCCCTTGGTGCAGGCGACGCGGAATTTTCCCAGCGGCGCGGCGTAGTCGGTGAAGCGGTAATTGTAGATGTGCACGAGGCGCGGTTCGCGGGGAACTTCGATGCCTTGGCGCGCGAGTTTGTAGAGCGGCACGCCGCCTTTTTTGATGGCGGAAACCATCGGGGGAATTTGCTGCTGGTCGCCGATGAACTTGGCGGCTTCGTCGTCGAGTTGGTCGAGCGTGAGCGGCGGGACGGGTTTGGTTTCGAGAATGGCGCCGTCGCGGTCGTAGCTGTCGGTGGTCTCGCCGAATTTAATCGTGCCTGCGTAGACTTTGTCGTCGCCCATGAGTCGCTCGGAAAGTTTGGTGGCGCGACCCAACACGATGATGAGCAGGCCGGTGGCGTTGGGGTCAAGCGTGCCGCAGTGGCCGACTTTTTTGAGGCCGAACTTGCGGCGGATGGCGTCCACGACATCGTGCGAAGTGGGGCCGCAGGGTTTGTCAATGAGCAGCGCGCCGTCGAGCGGGGTGAGTTCTTGCATGGGGGAAATTTTTACGAGCGACAGCGAAAATGCGCGCCGTCTTCACCGGTGAATTTTGCCCGCAGCGCGAGTGAGCAGCAAGGCGGGAAAACGTCACTCGTTCAAAGTCCGGCTGGCCGTCCGTATTTCAAACCGATGTTTTGTTCGTAAGTGCCAAGCTTCACAGCTTGGTTTTGCTCTTTGCCTTTGAACTCCAGCTTCAGCCGTTCGATGCGATTCTGCGCGAGGTCAGCGAGCGCGGATTTGGGGTAGGTGGTGACGATGCGTTCCAAAGAATTTTTCGCGGCGTCAAAGTCGTGGCTCGTGCTGACGTGCAGGTCGGCCATGCGGTTGAGCCAGCGGGCGATGCTGCGCGCGGGTTGGTTGGGCTGGGCGACGAGTTCTTCGAGTTGCAGCAACGCGAGGTCGGCGCGCTGGTAATGGTTGGCGTAAAGTTCCGCGAGTTTTTCGCGCGCGTCGGTGTCGAGCGGGTGCGCTTCGAGTTGCGCGATGAGCGCGGCGGCTTGGGATTCGGGAGAAATTTCTTGCGCTTTGATGACGCCGGCGCGGTCGCCGTGGAGGCCGTAATTTTTCACGCCGTCCGGCACAGCGAACGCGCGGCGGGTGGCGCCGCGCAACCGAGAGCCGTCGCCGAGATGCGCGAGGCGTTGCGCGGCGAGGGTGTCAAACTCCGTGTCGGGCAACCGCTCGCGAATCTGCACGAGGCAGACGTGCGCGGCGGCAAGGTCGTGGCCGAGTTCCATGTGCCAATCGGCCATGGCGGTGAGCGCGGAGGAGATTTGCGCGGGAGTTTTTTTGGGCAGCGCGCAGAAACGCTGGATGGTGGCGTCCGCCGCGGCGAGATCGTGCAAGTTCTTGGATTGAATTTCGGCGAGCAGCAAAAAACCTTCGGGGTCGCCGGGGAATAATTGCAGTTGCCGCTCCACCTCGGCGATGGCTTCGGTAATTTTGCCTTTGCCCAGCAGTGCTTTTGCGACGGAGTAGAACGCGCGCGCTTCTACCTCCTCGTCGCCGCCGTCAATCATGCTCGTAATCGGTTTGGTCAAGAAGTCGCCGATTTCTGGCGTCCAAAAAATCGAAAGCACAATCGCGCAGAACACCGCGACGAATGGCAGCACGGCGAATTCTTGCCCGCCGTTGCCCGCCGCGTAACGTTCCGCGCCAAGAAAAACGGCCACGCGCCAGAAAAGAACGCCGAGCAGCACGGTGGAAATAATTTTGGTAAGCCGCACCGACGGATCGTCGCGGCTGCGCAGCACCCAACGCCAGAGCGTGACGCCGAGCGCAGAGAAGACTAACGCCTCCAGCAAAAAGTGCGTGATGAATTTGAAAACGCTCATGGCTGGCCGGACGATACTGCGCGCGCAGGAGTTTGCAAGCGACCGTCGCTCCGGGCAGTCTCCACCTTTGGAGTGCGGCGACGTGTCGCCGCTTTGTAACTGGGAGACATGTCTCCCAGTTACAAAGCGCGGTCATGCCCGCGCACTCCAAAAGAAGACAGCTGTCACTCCGCCAGTTTGAAGACGATGGTCGTGCGGGATTTTTTCTGCACGTTGCGGATTTCCATTTCCTGCAACTGATATTGGCCGTTCACTTTCGTGATTTCTTTCGGCTCAAATTCTTTCAGCAATTTTCCGCCCGCGTCGTAGGCGTCGGCGTGGAGGAGACCGCTGCTCTCGCGGTCAATCCATGACTCGACGCGGCTGTAACCGTCGGCGGTCGGCAAGGGATTCACACTTATCAACACGCGGCAATTGCGGCTACGGCGATGCTCGCTTTTCAACACGCTTTGCTCCGGCCAGTGGAAAAATTCCAATCCCAAATCCGCGAGCCAGAAATCAGAACCGGCAAACGGTGTCATCACTTTTGCGCCGGACGGTTTGGAGTTTTTGCCGGCTTCGCTGAACGCGTATTCATTCGCGCCGCCGCCGTGGTGCGTGACGGTGAGTTGCGCGCCGTTGGTCACGCCGGTGACGGCGTAGGTGGTGGTCCAGTTGGTGTCGGACGAAACGAGCGTGGCGAAATGCAAGGCGACTTCGCCGCGCTGGCCGTCGGCGGTGCGGAGTTTGAGTTTGCCGTCGGCGGTAAAATCTTTGTCGGGGCGTTGCGTGAGAATTTCGTGCGCGAGCACGCGGCCTTCGATTTGCGCGGGCGAAAGATTGGTGGCGGTTTCGCTGTCGGCGAAACTCGCGGCGGCGAAGGTGAAGAGGCAGACGAAGGCGGCAGCAACTTGGAGTGCGGCGACGTGTCGCCGCTTTGTAACTGGGAGACATGTCTCCCAGTTCCAAAGCGCGGTCATGCCCGCGCACTCCAAAACTAATGGCTGACGATTGGTAAAATAAATGTTCAAAAGTTTCATGCGGAAATATGGACGGCAGGGCGGCGCGGCGTGTTCATTTTTTCCGCAGCGCGAGTTCGAGCAGTTCGGAGATGTGCGTGACGAAATGGGCTTTCATGTGCTTGCGGACTTCGACGGGAACCTCGTTCCAATCGCCGCGATTGCCTTCGGGCAGGATGACTTCGCGCAGGCCGAAACGTTCGGCGGCCAAAACTTTTTCCTTCACGCCGCCCACACGCAGCACGCGCCCGCGCAAACTGATTTCGCCGGTCATCGTCACGTCCGAGCGCACGAGCCGCTTGGTGAGCAGCGACGCCAACGCGACAACAAGCGTGATGCCCGCGCTCGGTCCGTCCTTGGGCGTGGCGCCGGCGGGGATGTGAATGTGCAAATCGAACTTCGCGTGATCCGCGAGGTCAACACCGAGCTTCGTGGATTGGCTGCGCAAATAACTTAAGGCGGTCTGCGCGCTTTCTTTCATCACGTCGCCAAGCGAGCCAGTCAAAATCAAATTGCCTTTGCCGGGCATCCGCGTGGCTTCGATGAATAAAATCTCGCCGCCGACGGGCGTCCACGCGAGGCCGATGGCGATGCCGTGCGTGGAAATTTTCTCCGCACCGTCGCTGACGTAGCGCGGGGTGCCGAGCATTTCGTCGAGCGCCTTTGGCTCAATCGTTACCACGCGTTTGCCGTGACCGGCAATTTTGCGCGCGGCTTTGCGCATGAGCGCGGCGACGTCGCGTTCGAGTTGGCGCACACCGGCTTCGCGGGTGTAATCGCGGATGACTCGGCGCAAGGTGGGTTCGGGAAATTTCACCTGCGATTTTTTCAAACCGTGCTCGTCGAGTTGGCGCGGAATCAAATGGCGCTTCGCAATCTGCAACTTCTCCGCCTCGGTGTAGCTGGGAATCTCGATGACTTCGAGGCGGTCGCGCAGCGCAGCGTGGACGGGTTCGAGCCAGTTGGCGGTCGTGATGAAAAGGACGCGCGACAAGTCGAACGGCAAATCGAGATAGTGATCAGTGAACGTGGCGTTCTGCGCGGGGTCGAGGACTTCGAGCAACGCGCTGGCGGGGTCGCCGTGAAAATCATTGCCGACCTTGTCCAGTTCATCGAGTTGAATGACGGGGTTGCGGCTCTCCACGCGGCGCAAGGTCTGGATGATGCGCCCCGGCAACGCGCCGACGTAAGTGCGGCGATGTCCGCGAATCTCCGCCTCATCACGCATACCGCCGAGCGAGATGCGCGCGAATTTTCTGCCGAGCGCGTCGGCCACGCTTTTGCCGAGCGAGGTTTTGCCCACGCCGGGCGGGCCAACGAGGCAGAGGATGGGGCCTTTGAGTTTTTTGCGAAGCTTGATGACGGCGAGAAATTCCACGAGCCGGTCTTTGACTTTCGTGAGGCCGAAATGTTGCGCGTCCAAAATCTTTTGCGCGGCGGCGAGGTCAATCTTGTCCTCGGTTTCTTTCGTCCACGGCAGCGCCAGAATCCAGTCGAGGTAGTGGCGCGTGACGCCGTATTCGGCCATCGCAGGCGGCATCTGCGAGAGGCGTTCGAGTTCGTGGTTGGCGACTTTGCGGATGTCGTCGGGCAACTCGGCTTTGGTGATTTGCTCGCGGAGATTTTTCAACTCTGGGTTGACGTGTTCGGTCTCGCCGAGTTCGCGCTGGATGGCGCGAAGTTGTTCGCGCAGGAAAAAATCGCGCTGCGTTTTGGAAATGGAATTGGCGACGTCGCTCTGAATCTTGGAACTCAAATTGAGCAATTCCAGTTCGCGGTTGAGCAGCGGCAACAAGGCCTTCAGCCGTTCCTTCACGTCGGGATTGGCGATGAGCGCTTGGCGTTCGGGCAATTCCAGATTCAAGTTCGCAGCGATTAAATCCGCTAGGTGGCCGGGACGTTCGGCATGCATCACGGCGGTCTTGACCTGCTCGGCCATGCCGGGCGAGAGGCGGATGACTTCCTCGAACTGGCTGTGCGTACTGCGGGCGAGCGCGGTGAGTTCCACGGAATCATCCAACACATCGCGTTGCCGCTCGAAGCGCGCGCGCAGATACGGATCCGTGCTGTCGTAACCCGTGATGCGGATGCGCCATAAACCTTCGACCAGCACGCGCACAGTGTTGTCGGGAAATTTAATCATCTTCAACACGCGCGCCGCCGTGCCGAACTCGTGCATCTCGTCGGGCTTGGGTTTTTCCGCGTCCGGCTTGCGTTGCAGCACCATGCCGACGAGCCTGTCGCCGCCGACCACATCATCAATCAGCTTCATGCTCTCGGCAGACTCGACGAGCAACGGCGCGACCATGCCGGGAAAAATCACGATATCCGAGAGGCCGAGGACGGGCAGCACTTCCGGCAACGCGCGCGGAGAAATTTTCGGCGCGGGCGCGTCGCCCTCGGTGCGCGCGCCCATGATGCTGATGAATTCGGTTTCCGTGTTCGGCGCGCTCATGTTCGAGCGATGGGATAACAGAAGCTGCGCGCACTCGAAACGAAAATCTCGCTCACTCGCTGACGGTTTTTACATAGCTCGCGAAGTAATGTGGCGAAGGGTTCAGCGCACTGTCACCGGCAGCTTCGCGCGCACGTCGTCTGATGCCGCACCGATGAGCAGTTCGTAATCGCCGGATTCCACGACGTAAGTTTTCTTGGTCGTGTCCCAGTAGCGAAGCTGGCTTGCGGGGATTTCGAGTTCGACTGTCGCGGATTTTCCGGCGGCGAGGTTCACGCGTTGGAAGCCGCACAAGGCTTGCTGCGCTTGCGGCACGGCGGATTTGACGTGGCGGAAATAAACTTGGACGACTTCTTCGCCGTCGCGCGCGCCGGTGTTTTTCACTGTAAGCGAGAGTTTTAGTTTTCCGTCGGCGGAGATTTTGTTCGCGGCGAGTTTCGCGTCGGAATATTTGAACTGCGTGTAGCTCAAGCCGTGGCCGAAGGCGAACAACGGCTGGCCCGTGAAGTAGCGGTAGGTGCGGTTGCTCATCGCGTAGTCGTCGAACGCGGGCAAATCTTTGGTGGCTTCGTAGAACGTGATGGGCAGACGGCCGGACGGGTTCACGTTGCCGAACAAAATTTCCGCGAGCGCGCGTCCGCCCGCCTGACCGGGATACCACGCCTGCACGATGGCGGGCAGGTTCGCTTTTTCCCACGGCATCGCCATCGCGCTGCCGCTGCAGTTCACGAACACGACGGGCTTGCCGGTGGCGTGGAGCGCGCGGAGCAGATTTTCCTGCGGCGTGGGCAACTCAATCGTGATGCGGTCGCCGCCGGTGAAGCCTTGCATCTGCACCTTCTTTTCTTCGCGTTCCAAATCGGCGTCGAGGCCACCCGCGTAGATGACCACGTCAGCAGAATTCGCGGCGGCAATCGCGGCGGCGAAGTTGGTGAACGGCGCGGCGCTATTCGTCAGCGCGAGCGGCAAATTCGTGACCGCAACAATTTCAATTTTGTCGCCCGCGATTTCTTTCAGCCCGCCGAGAATCGTCGAGGGATGCGAGGCCTTGCCGTTGTAATTGCCCTCAAGCACGCGCACGGAATCTGCATTGCCGCCGATGACAGCGAGGCGTTTGATTTTGCTGCGGTCGAGCGGGAGCAGGCCGCTGTTCTTGAGCAGCACGATGGATTCGCGCGCGGCGCGCAATGCGAGTTCGCCGTGCGCGGGCGTGTCGTTTTCGGTGATGGGAATTTTCAGCAGCGGGTTCGACTCCGGCGTGTCGAAGATGCCGAGACGGAAACGCGCGTCGAGCAAGCGCGACACGGCGGTGTCGAGGTCGGCGCGCGTGAGCAAGCCAGCCTTGAGCGCGCGAGTGAGCGCGTTGTAGTCCGTGCCGCAGCAGAGATCGCAACCGGCTTTGACCGCGCGCGCAGCGGCTTCCTCGGCGGTGGCGACGGTTTTGTGGTTCGCGTAAATGTCCGTGATCGCGCCGCAATCGGAGACGACGTGGCCGGTGAAGCCCCATTTTTTCCGCAGCGTGTCGTTGAGCAGGAATTCGCTGGAGCAAGCAGGCTCGTTGAACACGCGGTTGTATGCGCCCATCACCGCGCCGACTTTGCC
>JBJOPC010000245.1:0-8896 GCA_046050965.1 Verrucomicrobiota bacterium
ACGCCTGATTGCCGCCGCGCGCCAAGCCCACGCGCTCGGCCTGCGCGTGAACGCCGGCCACGGCTTGAATTTTGAAAACCTCACCACGCTCTTTCACGTCCCGCACCTCGTGGAGTTGAACATCGGCCACAGTCTCGTCAGCCGCGCCGTCACCACCGGCCTCGGCGACGCCGTGCGCGCCATGCTCGCCATCATGAAAGCTTACCGCGCATGATTCTCGGCCTCGGCACCGACATCGTCGAAGTCGCCCGCATCCGTGCGTCGGTCAAAAAATACGGCGCGCAGTTCACTGACAAATTTCTCCGCCCCGCCGAACTCGCCTACTGCGCCACCCACAAAAATCCCGCGCCACAAATCGCCGCGCGCTTCGCCGCCAAGGAAGCCATCGCCAAAGCTTTCGGCACCGGCTTCGGCGCGCAACTCGGCTGGCTGGATTTGGAAATCGCCAAGCGCGACAGCGGCGAACCGTTCGTCATCCTGCATGACAAAGCCAAAGAACTTTTGCAAGCGCGCGGCGCGACCGAACTACTCGTCACCTTGAGCCATACGGAAAACTACGCGACCGCCACCGCTGTTTTGCAATAACTTCACCACCATGCCCAAACCCATCCTCCGCCATATCGCCAATCTCTGGACGCTCATGGAACATCCGTGGTCGCTTGATGAAAAACTCCGCGCGTTCAAGGACGCGGGCTTCGACGGCGTATGCTGGGGCGGCAGTCCGGAGTTGCGCGACGGCTGCGCGCAGCACGGCTTAATTTTTGTCGGCGGCATGGCGAGCGGCCACGCGGCGGATTTTCCGCGCCTGTTGCAGGAGCAAAAAGATTGCGGCGCAGTTCACGTCAACGTCCAGTTGGCCGATGATGAATTACTCACGCCTGCCGCGCTGGAACTCGCACTCGCCCTCAACCGCGCGGCCAAAAAAATCGGCGTCATCCCCGGCATCGAGACGCATCGCGGCACTTGCACCGAGACGCCGGAGAAACACTACGCGCTCTGCGACGCCTACCAAAAAATCACCAGCGAGCTGCTGCCGCTCTCGATTGACTTCTCGCACTTCGCCGTCGTCAAACATCTCGTGCCGGAGAATTTCGCCGCGCGCCTGCTCGTGCGACCCGACTTGATTCAACACACGCAGCAATTTCATTTTCGCCCGTTCAACGGCCATCACGTCCAGATTCCCATCACCGACGGACGCGGGAATCTCACGCGCGAATTTCATGAGTGGCTGCCCTTTGCCGAGGCGTTGCTCAAATGCTGGCTCGACGGAAATAAAAATTCCGGGCGCGAGATTTTCATCTGTCCCGAACTCGGCCCGGTGGTCGGCGGCTACTGTCTCTCGACGTTTCCCAGCAGTTGGGAGGACAAGAAAGTTTTGCGCGGTGAAATCGAGAAGCTCTGGCGGAAGTTAATGGCGTAGGACGAACATCGCGCCACTTCTATTTTCTTCGGTGCTCACCCGGCGAGCTGCCCATCACGCGTTTGAACACGCGATGAAACTGCGGGTAACTCCCGAAGCCGGCTGCTAGTGCCGCCGCCAGCATCGTCACGCGTTGGCCCGTGCCGTAGAGCGCGAGAAATTTTTCCACGCGCTGACGGTTGCGAAAATCCACGAGTGCTATCCCCGTCTGCTGCTTGAACAACCGGCTCAACCGCGCCGCGCTCAAGCCAGCGTGTCGCGCGAGTTCGGTCAACCCAATCGTGTTCTGGTCGCGAATCAAACGTGCCGCGCGTTCGACCGCCGGATGCACGTCCTGCACCGGCACGTCCGCGGACTGCGCGAACTGTTGCCACGCAGCGAGCAGCGCGTAGCCCAAGCCCGCGTTGAACAATCCGACTTGCTCGCGTGTGGCGGCAATTTCCACCAACAATTTTTCCAAACGCGCGAAGTCCGGCAACGCGAGCCGCCGACAATAATCGCCCGCCGGATTTTTCTGCTGCAAAACTTTCGCACCCGCGTCCGTGGCGACGCGCCGCACGGTCGCGGGTTTCGCCACGCCAATCCACATTTCGAAATCCGCCGACTGCTCGAGGAGGACGTGCTCCTGCGCGGGGAACAGCCAGAGCAAATCGCCGCGCCGCACTTGGTATTTGCGGTTGGCGAGGAGGTAGAGTCCGTGGCCTTGCGTGACGAGGTTGAACTCTAGTTCCGCGTGATGATGCAGCGCGTTGGCGCGACCGTGCTGGCGGTAGTGCCAGAGATTGCCATCGAGCGCGGCGGGCAGTTGGAGTTGTTGACGCACGGCGGCAGTTTTATTTTTTCCGCGCCGGATTGCCAGCCGCAAACACGAAGACGGAATTCTGGTTTGGAGTGCGGCGACACGGCACCGCTTTGGAACTGGGAGACATGTCTCCCAGTTCCAAAGCGCGGTCATGCCCGCGCACTCCAAAAATGGATACGGAACTCCGCACTTCAAAACTGGCGTCACGTATTTTTTCGCCTACCATCCGCGCCCGTCAGATGAGCAAACCATTTTACATCACCACCGCCATTGATTATGTCAACGGCGCGCCGCACCTCGGCCACGCTTACGAAAAAGTCATCAGCGATGTCATCGCCCGCGCGCGCCGCTGCTTGGGCGAACCGGTTTTTTTTCTCACCGGCTTGGACGAACACGGCCAGAAAGTCCAGCAAGCCGCGCAAGCCGCCGGGCAAAGTTCGCAGGCTTACTGCGACGACCTCGCCGTTATCTGGCAGGCGTTCGCCAAAAAATTGGAGCTCACCAACGATGATTTCGTCCGCACCACCTCGCCGCGCCACAAGAAAATCGTGCAGGCGATTCTCGCAAAACTCCACGCGGCGGGACATTTTTACAAAGCGAGCTACGAAGGTTTTTATTCCACGAAAGAGGAGACGTTCCTCACCGCCAAAGATCAATTGCCCGACGGCACGTTCCCGCCGCAATACGGCGAGGTCGTCAAGCTGATGGAGGAGAACTGGTATTTCAGACTCGGCGCGCATCAGCAGTGGCTCATTGATTACATCGAAGCGAATCCGACTTTCATCGCGCCCAGCTACCGCCGCAACGAAGTCCTCGGCTTCCTCAAAAACCACACGCTCGAAGACCTCTGCATCTCGCGCCCGCTCGCGCGTCTGAACTGGGGCATCCCGTTGCCCTTCGATCCGAACTTCGTCACCTACGTTTGGTTCGACGCGCTCGTAAATTACATTTCCATCGCCGCCGCCCACGGTGATGAAACTGTCTTGTCCGTCCTCGGCGACTCAAAACTCAAAACTAAAAACTCAAAACTAAATCTCTGGCCTGCCGACCTCCACGTCATCGGCAAAGACATCGTGAAATTCCACGCCGTCTACTGGCCGATCATGCTCAAGGCGATGAATCTCCCGCTGCCCCAGCAACTGCTCGTGCACGGCTGGTGGCAAAAGGACGGCGAGAAAATCAGCAAGAGCACTGGCAACACCATTGACCCCATTGCCGTCATTGACGAGTGGGGTTTGGACGCCTTCCGCTTCTACGTCGTGCGCGAACTAGCAATTGGTCCTGACGGCAATTGGACGGACGCCGGTTTCCAATCCCGCTACGGCGCGGAACTCGCCAATGGTCTCGGCAATCTCGTCAACCGCTCGCTCTCCATGCTCAAGCGTTACCGCACCGGCATCATCCCCGCGCGCCACGACGAACTCGCTGCGGATGCCAGCAAAGTCATCGCCGAAGTCCGCGTGCAACTCGCCGCGAACGAACTCCAAGCCACGCTGCAAACCATCTGGACGCTCGTCACCCGCGCGAATCAATACGTGGATCAAACCAAACCGTTCAGCCTCGCCAAAGACCCCGCGCAAGCCGCGCGGCTGGACGAAGTCCTCTACAATTTGGTCGAGACCTGCCGCGTCCTCGCCGTGTTGCTCTGGCCGTTTTTGCCAGCGACTTCGGAAAAGATTTTTGCGCAACTCAACTTGCAAGGTTCGCCCGCGAAGTTTGAACTCGCGAACTGGGGTGGCCTCGCGCCCAGTCACACCATCGGCGAACCCGCCGCGCTATTCCCGCGCAAAGACCAACCGAAGCCGTAAGCCAACATCGTTCGCTGGCCGAAGTTAAGTCAGTTCTGTTTTCGCAGCGCGCCCACGCCGCACACGAGCAGTAAGAGCAAGTTGAAGAGTCCAAGCGTTTGCAGCAGCACTTCGAGGCGACCCGGCCAGTGATGCACCGCCCACGGCAACACGAAGCCGTAAGCCACTGCGAGCGCAATCATCCACGGAATGACGCGGAACTTTTCGCGCGCCATCAAGTCATTCACCACCACGTTGGCCATCGCGAGCGGTGCCATCGCAAACGCATACCACGGCAACAGCCGCATGACCGTGGACACGTCGCCTTCTTTGAAAATAATTTTCACGACGATTGGCCCGACGAGCCACAAACCTGCCGCGCCGACCACGGTCAACAAGCCCGTGCCGCCGAGCACGAGGCCGAACAAATTATTTTTCTCCGACTTCGAGTTCGCATGGACTAGTTTCGGAAACATCACCGCCGCCAGCGGCAGCACCAGCCAGAGCAGCGCACGCGACAACGTCCCCGCCGCGCCGTAAGGCTTCAGCTCTTCGCGCGAGAACAGCGCGCTCGCGAACATGGTGTCTGCCGTGAACATGAATTGGCACGCCGTAAAACCAAACATCAGCGGCACGACCTGCGCGAGCAATCGGCGTTTATCGAATGGCTCCGGCTTGGCCGTCCACAAATCGCGCGTCCGCCACATCGCCACGCCCGCGAGAATTGCCATGCCCGCGAACGCGCCAAGCAGCATCGCCGCCGACTCGCCTTTGAAACCGAGAACGAGCAACGCCGCCACCGCCACGCGCGCAAACCCGCCGCCAATCGCCGCCCAACCCATTGCGAGAAAATCTTGTTTACCTTGCAACGCGCCGTTGAATACCGGCATCCACAGAGACACTAGCACGACCAGCAACGTCACCCACAGCCCCATGGCGCTGGGCAAATTCCAGCCCGCAACGATGCGAGCTTGGCAGAAGAACACGACGACCGCCGCAATCAACCACACGAGCGTCACGCCCCAAAACGTGAGCCGGATCACGCCCGCCAATTCGCCGCGCCGGTTTTCCGCAATCGCCTTGGCGGACTGTTGCGCGAGGACCATTTGCAGCGGAATCGTCGGCAAGCAAGCCGTGACCATCAACAGCGTGACGAACGTGGAATATTCTCCCGCCGAAATCCACTTGTTCAAAAAGTGAACGCCCATCGCGAAGATGCCACCCGCGATGTTGGCGATCATCAGCCAGCCGCTCTGACGAAAAAACGCGGAGTCGGCCTGCGCAGCGGGCGCGGGCGGGGAAATTTTAGTTTGGTCGGCCATGGAGCGTTGGACAGTAGGGAAGGCGGACGGTTCAAGGAAGAATATTTTCGTGACGACTTTGACGGCGTAAGACATTCTTACGCCGTGACGACGACGATTTCCAGCAAAGGCCAAGTGGTCATTCCCCGTCCGGTGCGCGAACGCCACCAGCTGCGCGCGGGCGATGATTTGCTTTTGCTCGAACTGTCCAACGGCGACATTCTCCTGCGCCACACGCGCAAACCCAAGCACTCCCTGGTCTGGCATCTGCGCCAGCTGCACGGGCTGAAGTTGGAACGCAGCCACCACCCCGTGCGGGAGGTGGCTTGGTGAAGTGGTTGCTCGACACGAACGCGCTCTCCGAACTGACCAAACCCGCCCCGCTCCCAAGCTTGCTGGAATGGCTGGAAACCCATGAACCATTGACCGCCATCAGTGCCATCACCATCGGCGAAATGATGCTCGGCGTGGCGCGGTTGCCCGAAGGCAAACGCCGCCGCAATTTGGAACGCACTTTGAATTACCTGCGCGCAGATTACAGCGGACGCATCCTTGATTTCACCGAAGGCGCGGCGATCGAATGGGCGAGGCTCGTGGCCGAAGCGCAAAAACGCGGACGCAATTTGTCCACGCTCGACAGCCAGATTGAAGCGACCGCCCTCCACTTCGGCCTGACCGTCGTCACGCGCAACGAAGCCGATTTTTATTACCCTGTGCTCAATCCTTGGAAACCAAACTCAACTCACTAACTTAATTTATGCTCAAAGCTGGAATCGTCGGTCTGCCCAACGTCGGCAAGTCAACCTTGTTCAACGCCCTCACGCGCTCGCGCAAAGCCGAAGCCGCGAACTATCCCTTCTGCACCATTGACCCCAACGTCGGCATCGTCACCGTGCCAGACGCACGACTCGAAGTGCTCAAGAACATTGCCAAGACTCAAGTCATCATCCCGGCAGCGGTGGAGTTTGTGGACATCGCCGGCCTCGTCAAAGGCGCGGCGGCAGGCGAAGGACTCGGCAATAAATTCCTCACGCACATCCGCGAGGTGGACGCCATCGTGCAAGTCGTGCGTTGCTTCGAGGACGCCGATATTCATCACGTCGCCGGCAACATTGATCCCGTGCGCGACATTGAAACCATCACCACCGAACTCGTGCTCGCCGATTTGGACGCGGTGAAAAAACGTCTCGGCAACGTGGCGAAAGACGCCAAGCGCGGCGACAAGATTGCCCTCGCCGAAGAAGCCGTGTTGAAAAAACTCGAACCGCACCTCGACTCCGGCAAGCCCGCCCTGCTCCTCGAACTGACCCCCGAAGAACGCGTCATCTCGCGCTTGTTCTGGTTGATGACCGACAAGTCCACCATCTTCGCCTGCAACGTCAAAGAATCCGACCTCGCCACCGCCGACACGAACCCCCACGTCCTCAAAGTGCGCGAATATGTGAAGGCGCACCTCGCTTGCGAAGCCGTCGTCATCAGCGCGCAAATCGAGAGTGAGCTAATTGACCTCGCGCCCGAAGAAGCCACGGAATTTTTGAAAGACCTCGGCGTGACCGAATCCGGCGTGGGCGCGCTCATCCGTGCGACCTATCATTTGCTCGGCCTCCGCACCTATTTCACCGCCGGCGAAAAAGAAGTGCGCGCGTGGACCATCCACAACGGCGACACCGCGCCCAAAGCCGCCGGCGTGATTCACTCCGACTTCGAGCGCGGCTTCATCAAAGCCGAAACCGTCGCCTACGACGCCCTCGTGAACTGCGGCAGCGTGGCCGTCGCGCGCGAAAAAGGCCTCTACCGCATGGAAGGCAAAGAATACGTCGTGAAAGACGGCGACGTGCTGCTCTTCAAGTTCAACGTGTAAAAGCGTCTTGAGCTTTGTCCGTTGCCGACTACTTTTTCGCCATGCCGATTTACGAATTCCATTGCGAGAGTTGCGAGAAGGTTAGCGAAATCCTCGTACGCTCGACCGATTGGAAAAGCGCGAAGTGTCCGCACTGCGGGTCGTCGAAACTGGAGAAGAAGTTTTCCACGTTCGGCACTTCCAACACCGGCGGCGGTTCGGCACAAGGCAGCCCGGCCAGCAAAGGCTGCGGCGGTTGTTGCGGTGGCGGCCCGCACCGGCACTGATTCAACGGCACACTTTCGCCGCCGTCACTTCGCGCAAATCCTTCACGCACCAGTCGGGCGCGTGCGCCTGAATCTCCTCGAACTTCGATCCGCCCGTGGCCACGGCGAGCACTTTCGCGCCGATGGCTCGCCCGCAGCGGATGTCGTGCGGCGTGTCGCCGATGACGACGATTTCCTCGCCGCGAAGTTCGCGGTTAAAATGTTTGCTGACGCGCTTGTGCGCGGCGATGGCAATTTGGTCGCGCTCCTCGTGGTCGTCGGCGAATGCGCCGAGTTCAAATTCCTCCCAGAGGCCGTAGTGACCGAGCTTGATCTGCGCGCCGAGGCGGATGTTGCCGGTGAGCAGCCCGATGAGCGGCGGGTTTTTCTGCGCGCGCAAATCCTTGATGAACTTGTGCACGCCGGGGCAGACGCCGCCTTTGCTTTGCGGCAACAGGTGGTCGAGCCAGAAGACGTAGCTGTCGAGCAAGTGGCGGATGTTTTCCGGCGTGGCAGGAATCTGGTGGAACTGGCAGAACTCGCGCGCCAGGCCGGTGTCGGTGCGGCCTGCGAACTTCATGTGCTCCGTGCCGTTGCGGATGCCGAAGGCGGTCTCGCCCGCGCGCGCAAAGGCCTTCACGCCCGCGCCGCCGGTGCGGATGAGCGTGCCGTCAATGTCGAATAGGACTGCGTGAGCCATGGGGGCGAGAAGTTACTTTCGGCCACGATGAAACGCAACGGGAGATGTATGGCGGCGCGGTTAATTTTGCAGATTTCCGGTTGGCGCGGCGGAGGCGGAGTGCTAGGTTTCGTCCATGCCCGAAGTTTCTTCCAAGCGTGGCCGCGCCTTCACGTTGATTGAGCTGCTGGTGGTGATCGCAATCATAGCGATTCTCGCGGGGCTGTTGTTGCCCGCGCTGGCGACGGCCAAGGCGAAGGCGCAGTCCATCAAGTGTCTGAATAATCTCAAGCAATGGGGGCTTGCCACGCATATCTACGTCACGGACAACGACGATTTTCTCCCACCGGACGGCACGCCCAACCCGACCGCCTCCAGCACGAACACGGGCTGGTATGTGCAGTTGCCAGAACTGCTCGGCTTGAAACGTTACGTTGAAATGGAATGGCGCACGAACGCGAACGCCGATTCCGGCAACGTCATTTGGATTTGTCCATCGAACACGCGGCGCAGCAACGGCAACAACCTGTTCCACTATTGCCTGAATGAAAACGTCAATGGCACGGGCACGGGAAACAAGCCTGTGAAGATTTCATCCATTCGCCAGCCAAGCGCGGTGGTGTGGCTGTTCGACTCGAAGAATCTTCCTGCAGTGGGTACGCCCAATTATGTGCACACGAACCTGCACAGCGGCGGCGCACAGTTCACTTTTCTGGACGGACACTCCGCGCGGTATCGCGCGGCGGAGTATTGGGATTTTGCGGCGAGCAAAGGCCGCACGAATAATCCAAACTTGGTCTG
>JBJOPC010000246.1:0-6096 GCA_046050965.1 Verrucomicrobiota bacterium
GCGCGGGAATTGAACAACAAAACGCCGACGTGCCAAAGACAAATTTCCCGCCGTTCACTCCTCGAAAAAATCCGCCAGCTTCGGCAGCAGTATCGCGTGAGAATATTGCGCCGCCACCTTCGCCACGCCTGCCGCGTCCATGCGCGCCCGCGCCGCCGCCGCCGCGCGCAATTGCTCGATGACCGCCGCCATCTCACCGTGCCGCGCCTCGTAGCAACCGCCCACGCCACGCAATTGCGCCAACACCTCCGTGACGTGGCTCGGCTGCGGCCCCAGATAAAATACCGGCGCACCCACGCACAGGATGTTGTAAATCTTGCACGGATGAATCGTTCCCACGAAGGCATCGCCCATCACCACGACGTGCAAATCCGCCGCCGACAGCGACCCGGCGAGCTGGTTCAATGGCTGATACGGCAGGCACAAAATATTTTCCAGCGCGTGCGTCGCCGTAAATTTCTTCACCTTTGCAAACTCACTGCCGCCGCCCACGAACAAAAACGCGAACTCCCGCTCGCCGCGCAACTCCCGCGCCGCCGCCAGCAACGTGTCCAGCGGATGACACGGACTGTGGTTGCCGGAATACATCACGACAAATTTTTCCGTCAGCCCGTGGGTGCGGCGGAATTCCTCGCGCCCAAACTCATCGAACCGCACCGCCTCGTCGTGCGACCACGGCGGCAGCACGGCGATCT
Source organism: Verrucomicrobiota bacterium (assembly GCA_046050965.1). GTDB lineage: Bacteria > Verrucomicrobiota > Verrucomicrobiia > Limisphaerales > JAFMIX01 > JAFMIX01. Next base: position 696 of record JBJOPC010000246.1, read on the forward strand.
TGGCGGGCGCGATGCCCTTCGCCGTGATACGCGCCGACATGAAGCGATCCAGCGCGATGATTTTTTCCGACCGCTTGAAGCTGTAGCGCGACATCCACTGCAGCACTTTCGCGACGAGCGATTCCTCGCGCAGCCAGCCCGCGACGATGGCTTCGTCGGGATTCAAATCCATCACCCAATAAAAAAACTTCGCGCCCGACACGCGTGCGAACAGCGCGCCGATGAACGAAATCAGCGGCGGCGAAGTCAACGCCACGACCGCATCTTGGCGCGGAATCCAAATCAATTTCCACACGCACATCACGATGAAGCTCGCGAAGTCCACCGCACGCCGCCACTTCGCAGCTTTGCCAAAACCCGTGGTGCGGACACGGCGAATATCAATGCCGCACCAATCCTCGCGCCGCGCGAACCGCTTCGCTGGGTCATCATAAGCCCGCCGCGACGCGATGACCGTCACCTCATGCCCGCGCTCCGTCAGCGCGAGCGCGAGGTCGGACAAGTGTTGCGCAGTCGAGACGACGTCGGGGTAGAACGTTTGGTTGAGGAGGAGAATTTTCATGGGAGAGACTATGGGACGCGCGGTGAAGCTCCGGTCGCGCTGGGAAAAGTTACGCGCTCACCCTCTCCCTTAATCCCTCTCCCTGAGGGAGAGGGCCGGGGTGAGGGAGAGTGGCTCATAGTTATCATTGGGATGCGGATTGGTTCAGTCGGTTCGGACATCATTGCTACTGGTCTTCAACCTCTGCTCCAGCAAGCGCAACGACAACAGCACTTCCGCGAACGTCCGTTGCAGTGCGTAGAACCAGCCCGGCCAACCGTCGAAAATCAGGCCTTTACCGAACAGCGTGAACAACAGCACGAGCGGCGGCGCGAGAATTATTTTGCGGCGGATGCGGTCGGCGCGGTTGAGTTGCGCGACGGGCGTGGATGTAAGATGCACGGCTTCCTTGGCAGAATATTTCAACTGCTCGCCGAGCCAGCGATCCAGCGGCTTGCGGTCGTCGTGCAGAATTTTTCCAGCGAGCGAGGAAATTTTCCCGGAGATTTGCACACGATGACCATGACCGTCGTCTGCGTAACGCGCGGCGTTGGCGCGATACAAAACCGTGCGCGGCGGATACAGCGATGCGCGCAGCGGACGCCCGTGAACGCAGTAGGTGAAGCGCGCAGAAAATCCCGCGACGTCGTCCGCCGCCGCGAGCGCGCGCAACTCCGCCACGAGTTCGTCGGTCAAAACATAGTCGGCGTCGAGCGAGAGCACCCACGGCGAGTTGATTTGCGTGAGGCCGAAATTGCATTGCCCGGCGAAGGTATCGAAGCGGCGTTGCACCACGGCGACTTGCGGAAGGTTTTTGCAGATCGCCAGTGTGTCGTCTGTGCTGAAGCTGTCCACGACGATGATGCGCTCCGCCCACGCGAGTTGCGCGAGCGTGCGCGCGAGGTTCGGCGCCTCGTTGAACGTGAGGATGAGCGGAGTGATGAGCGAGGGCATGGCGGTTTAATCAGCGGCGGCAAGGCCGGGCAAAAAGCGGGCGACGACTCGCCGTAAAGTTTTCACCAGCCGCGCGACCGCCCAACTGACGAGAAATACTCCGGCGAAAAATACGGCGACGTTGAGCGGAAACCGTAAATCGCGGATGAAATCCACGGACTGCACGAAGCCGTGGAACAAATAAATCTCCAGCGTCAGCGCGCCGACGAACACGGTCGCGCCGGAGACGAACGGGATTTGCCGCAGCGCGAACGCGAGGCGTCCATCTTCCGCCACGCGCAGCAATTGGCAAAGCATCGCGGTGACGAGCGCGAACAGCAGCGCGTAACCATTCGCCGAGGAAATTCCCAGCGCGGGAATTTTCCAGCCGCGCACCATCAACAATTTTGCCGCGACGTAAGCCACAAAAAGCAGCGGCAGCAACCACCACTTCAACGGTCGCGCGCGCGTCGTGCGCGGCAGCCCCGCCCACGCGCCGAGCAGCATCGTCCACAGGAATAGCGCGTGCCAGAGCCACGGATTGCGGGTGCCGAGCGTCAAGGTATCCAGCCCGCCCGCGCGCAGGTCGCTCGCGTAAAGTCCGCCGAACACCAGCGCAACGAGCAGCAGCGTGAATTGAAAAATCCGCCGCGACCGCAACCGTGCGAGGAAAAAAATCGGGATGTAAAAAATCATCACCTGCATGACAAACGCGTAGTGCGTGGGCCAGATGAATTGATGCAGCCATTCGCGCAGCGTCCAGTCGTGCCAGCCGTGCGCCACCGCGCAAAAAATAATTTCCGCCAGCCAGAGCGTAGGATAAATCCGTAGCACGCGACGCAGATAGAACGTGACGAACGAACGGTGGTTCGCCAGTTCGCTCCGCATCACGCCGTAGCCGCAGAGGAAAAAGAAAATGGAATTGCCAAGCAGCCCGTCCGCTGCGAGCCAACGCACGGGGTAAAATTGTTCGAGGTGTGAGTTGGCGATGAGCAGCGCGGCGAGGCAGAGCAGCCAACGCGTGTCGCACTCGCGACGGACGGGCGTGGTGGCTGGACGGGGTTCGCGCATGGCGTTAATCAATCACGCAGGCGGGCTTGGGCGCAAGCCCCAACACCCACGCATAAACGTCGCGCATCTGCGCGGCGACGCCGGCCCACGCGAATTTTTCCGTCACGAGCACACGCCCGCGCTCACCCATCGCGCGCCGCTCGTCATCGGTTTGCGCACACGCGGCGCGCAACGCGGCGGCCAGCGCGGTCACGCCGTTGGGAATCCACCAGCCGCAGCGGCGCGCGGCGAGATCCGCCCACGGCGTCCCCTGCGTGGCGATGACCGGCACTCCGCAAGCCAGTGCTTCGGCGACCACCAGCCCAAAATTTTCCGAGTGACTGGGCAGCACAAACACGTCGGCGGCGCGGTAAATTTCCCAACGCTGTTCCGCCGAAACGAGGCCGGTGAAAGAAAATTCCTGCGTCAATCCGCGCGCGCGAATTTCCCGCTCCAACTCCGCGCGATGATTCAATTCATCGCCGCCAGCAATGACGACCCGCCAACCGTGCGGTCGCGCCGCCGCCCACGCGGCGACCAAATCGGCGAGGCCTTTCTTCGGATGCACCCGCCCCATGAATAGGACGGTGCGGGAGTTGGGAGTTGGGAGTTGGGAGTTGGGAGTTGGGGCGGGAGGAAGTTCGACGCCGTTGGGAATCACGGCGATGGGTTGGCGCAGACCGAGCGCGCGAAAATCCTTCGCCTCCGCCGCCGAGGTGGCGTGGAGCAAGCGCGCGCTTTCCAGCGCGCGTTGCTGAAATAGTTTCCACGCGAGCTTTTTTTTCCACGCGCGATATTCCAACGCCCAGCCCATGAGCATCCCGCGCGGACTGACGAGGAGCGGCAATTGTAATTCCCGCGCCACGCTCGCGGCGACGTGGTTGGTGGGCAGCCACACGCCGGTGTCGTGGATGAGTTGCGAGTGGTTGGCGAGGCAGCGTTCGCGCAAAACTTTTTGGAAGCGCGGCGTCCAGCGGAGTTTTTGCGCGAGCGCAGACGAGGCATCCACGAACGTGGTGCGCGCGAACTTTTCCGGCGGCGTGACGGGTGGTTGCCAGCCGGAACCATTGTGGAGCGCGAGCAATTCCACGTTCGCCCCGCCCTGCCCCAGCGAGCCCGCCAGCGCGGTGACGCTGCGCGACGGCCCGCCGTATTCCGGGTGCAAGCCAGCGATGGCGAAAATAATTTTCATGCGCGCACTGCCGGAGTCGCGCGGAATTTTCCCGCAAGCCACCGCGCGAAATGGTGCGCCGGTTTTTCCACGAGCAAATAAAATACGAAGGCCACCGCCAAAACCCACGCGATTAAAACGAACCAATCCCACGCCACGCCGCGCCGCACGGGAAACCACAACAGCAAACTGGCCTTCGCAATCGCGTGCGTAAGATACACCGAGTAGCTCCATTGCCCCGCCCCTTCGAGCCAGCCCCACGGCGGACGGGTGCGGAAATAATCTATCTCGCACCGCAACCAGCCAAACACGGGCAGACTAAAAACCAGCAACGTCCACGGATAACCAATCGGCGAATGAAACCGCAACGCGCTCGCCGCACTCGCCAACGCCCACACGCCGAGCCGCCAACTCCAGATGTGGCGACGGGAAATTTCATGTGGAGTTTGCCGGTGGACATTTTCCGCGAGCTTGCAGCCGAGCAACCACACGGGCAGTCCGAGCAGCCAACTCAAGCTGTTGCCAAACGCGTCGTAATCCAGTGCCGTAGGTTCCGCCGACAGCGCGGCGAGCGCGAGCGCGAACGCGAAGCTCAACGTCCAACCCCAGCCGACTACACGCCAAAAATGCTGCAGCACCGGGTAAAGCGAGTAGTAAATGAGTTCCGCGAACAAGCTCCACAGAATGGATTGCTGGAAAAAATGCAGCTCCAATTTCAGCGGTCGCGCCAGCCCGATCGCCACCACCATCGGCAGCGTGATGCGCGCAAACCGCCGCGTCAAAAACGGCCAGAGTTCAAACCGCCCGCCGCAGTGAGGAAAGTGGATACAAAAACCAGACACCAAAAAAAACACCATCACCGCCGCCGGCCCGGCGAACAAGTTGCCGTAAAGGCCGCGCGCCGCCAACCCGACCAACGAGCCACGCCCCACACTGTCGGCAATAGGGAAAAATCCGAAGTGACTGAACACCACCCACAGCGCCGCCACGAAACGCAGCGAATCCAAACCGCGAATCCGAGAGCTGTTTCGGGAAACGCTCATGTCAATTGGCGGACGCGCGCCCGCGACTGATAGCGAGCCAAACCGCTTTTCCCGCGAACGATTGGAAGGCCAGCAGCACGAACAAACTGATGAGCAGCCCGCCGAGCAATTTGATGTTGGACTCCGCGATACTGAAGCCGGAGAACATCAGAATCGCCGTCGCCACCGAAACGCCGAGCAACGGCAACGTGGTTCGCCGCACACAAAAACTGTAAATCCAACCCGCAAACCCACCCATCAAAAACACCGGCACGAACATCAGCGTCTTCCCAAAATCAATGTAGCTCTCGCCCATGTAACCGATGCCGATCGAAGTGCCTTTGTCCGCACCGGCCACCGAGACGCCCGTGTAATACGCCGTGCGCTCCGAGTCGTCCAACGCGGCTTTGTTCGGAAACAAAAAGCGCGGCATGAAGACGTGCTGCACCGCTTCGCTCCACAGTTTTCCATGCGCGTGCGGGACGCTGCGCGGCACATTGAACAGCGACAGCGCGAAGTATTGCACATAGCTCACCCGCAACACCACCGACTCGATGCCACGCCCCACCGCGTCGCTGTCCAGCGCGCCAATGAGTTCCGCCAACTTGTCCACCCGCTCGCCGACCGACACTAGCACGACTTGTTCGCCCGTGCCTTGGTTCAAATATTCCCGATACTCCGCCT
>JBJOPC010000247.1:0-13120 GCA_046050965.1 Verrucomicrobiota bacterium
GCGAATTGAGCTGCCAGCTTTACCAGCGCAGCGCGGATATTTTTCTCGGCGTGCCGTTCAACATCGCCAGCTACGCGCTGCTCACGCTGATGGTCGCGCAGGTCTGCGGCCTGAAGCCCGGCGATTTCGTCCACACCTTCGGCGACCTGCACCTTTACAGCAACCACGTCGAACAGGCGAAGCTGCAACTCACCCGCGAGCCGCGTCCGCTGCCGCAGATGAAGCTGAACCCGGCGGTGAAGAACATCCACGACTTCAAGTTCGAGGATTTCGAACTGGTCGGCTATGACCCTTATCCCGCCATCAAAGCGCCGATAGCGGTGTGAACATTTTTAAACATGAATGAATCATCCGTTAAAACTGCATCAATAATCTGGGTTATTGGGCTGGTTCTGACAGGATTTTTGCTGTCAATTCCTCCAGATGACTTGGTTTTCTATGTCATTCTGGCAGGCATTTCATTGATTCCACTGCTTTGGGGTTCGAGGCGTTATCAATTTTTTGGCGTGATTGCTTTGGCGATTTCGATTTTTCTCGCTGTCTGTGAAATCAGGGCTGGTCAGGAGCGAACAGAGCGAAAACAGCGCACGCTCAAACAGTTTTTAGAACTGCAAATGACTAATGCCTCACAAACTCCGCCAGTAAATAAATGAATTTTCCAAAAGCCATCGCCGCCATGTCGCTGAACCGTGTGATTGGCGCGGGGAACAAAATCCCGTGGCATCTGCCGGAGGATTTCAAGTGGTTCAAGGCCACCACCACCGGCCACGTCATCGTGATGGGACGCAAAACTTTCGAGTCCATCGGCAAGCCGCTGCCTAATCGCACCACCATCGTGTTAAGTCGCTCGGCTTGGGCGCATCCGGGCGTGACGACCATCCGCAGTCTCGACGAACTGCCCGCGCTGGTAGCCGACCGCCAGGTCTTCATCTGCGGCGGCGCGGAGATTTACGCGCAGACGCTGCCGCTTTGCTCCGACCTTTTTCTCACGCTCGTCAAACGCGAAGTCGCGGACGGCGACGCTTTCTTTCCGCCGTTCGAGGACCAGTTTGCACTCGCCGAAGAAATCCGCGACACGCCGGAGTTCAAGATTCTCCACTACCGCAACCCCGCGCAAACCTGAATGATTTTTCTCACGCAAAGACGCAAAGTTTTTTTCTTCGCGCCTTTGCGCCTTTGCGTGAGGTTGGTTTTACTTTGAACTTTGCCTGCCAGAGTTGGTCTTTAGACTGCACGCGCGAATGTCGAAAATGCTAAAATCTTCCGGGGCGATGGCCACCGCCACGCTCACTAGCCGCCTGCTCGGCATGGTGCGCGAGATGGTCTACGCCAATTTCATGGGCACGACGTGGGTAGCGAGCGCGTTCATCACTGCGTTTCAGATTCCAAATCTTTTTCGGCGGCTCCTCGGTGAAGGGGCGTTGACCGCCGCATTCATTCCCATCTTCAAGGAGAAGGAAAAACTCGAAGGCGACGACGCAATGTGGCGCGCGACCAATGCGGTAATTTCTGGGCTAATTCTTTTGACGTGCGCTGTCGTAGGCGTCGGACTTGTGGGCGTGACGGTGGCGATAGTTTATGGTCACGACCATTTCACGGCGAAAACTTTGCTCATGCTCAGTTTGCTGCAAATAATGCTGCCGTATCTTGTCCTCGTCTGCCTCGCAGCCGTGTTCATGGGGATGCTCAACGCCCGTGGGCATTTTTTTATCCCCGCGATGGGCGCAACGATGCTGAATGTGGTGATGATTGCATCAGTGATTTTTATTGCGCCGCATTGGGGCGCGGGACTCACGCACCAAATCTTTGCGCTCGCAATCGGTGTGCTGGCAGCGGGTGTAGCGCAGGCGGCGTTTCAATTGCCGACGCTCCGGCGCGAAGGCTTCCGCTACCGTTGGGTCGCACCGTGGCGGGACGAAACCGTTCGGCGCGTGGTCGTCCAAATGCTACCGGCGACGCTTGGCGTGGCGGCGTTTCAATTTAACGTCGTCATTACGAACATCGTTTCGTATTGGGTGGACGATTACGTTGTCGCTTCGTTTCAATACGCAGTGCGATTGATGGAATTGCCACAAGGTCTGTTCGGCATTTCGCTCGCAACCTATCTTTTGCCCACGCTCGCCGGTCTAGCGTCAGAAAAAAAATACGACGAGTTTCGCGGTGAACTTCGACAAGGCGTCAGTTACCTGACCTTCACCAATCTCATCGCGTCCGTGCTGCTCGTAGTGCTAGCCGAGCCGATCATCCGCCTACTGTTCGAGCGCGGCAAGTTCGACGCGTTCTCTACCCAGCAAGCCACGTTGGCGCTCACCTACCTAGCGCCGGGGTTGATTGCATTCTCCATAGTCAACATTTTGGCACGCGCTTTTTTCGCGCTCGGCGATATGCGAACCCCGATGAAGGTCAGCGTATTTTGCCTCGTGCTGAACCTTATTTTGGCCATCACGCTCGTGTGGAAACTAAAGCAGAGCGGTCTCGCCATCGCCAACACGATCACCTCGCTCGTGAACGTCGGACTGCTCACCTTCGCGCTGCGGAAGAAACTGAAGACGCTTGCATGGGCGGAACTGCGCGCGACCATCTGGCCGCTACTGTTCGGAGGTTTGCTCGCGGGCGTAGCGGCGTGGCTTGGTTTGCGTGCGTGGGAATTGCATCTGGGTCATGCGACGCTCGCGCTGAAAATCGGCGCGGTGTTCGCGCCTGCGCTGGCGGCGGGTTTGATTTACTGGCTCACCGCCCTGCTCTGCCGCATCCCAGCGGCGCGGGAAATTTCCGCGCTCGTGCTGCGGCGTGGGAAAAGTTGAACCGCAGATGGACGCAGATTTCCGCAGATAAAAAAACTGCCCGGAATTTTTCAACCACGGATTTTATCTGCGAAAATCTGCGTCCACCTGCGGTTAAAAACAAAAAAGCCACGGACGAATCCGTGGCTTTGGTTTTAAAATGTAAAACTGCTTACTCGGCCTTCTTGGCTTTGACGGCGCGGGGTTTCTTTTCCGCAGCGGCTTCGGCAGGGGCGGCTTCGTCGCGGCGTTTGCCACGCTTCTCAGAATGCGGGGCTTCGTCTTTGGCTTCAACAACAGGAGTGGCGAGGGGCGTGAGGCTTTCGACTTTGACCTTCAACGTGGCTTTCACGTCGTGGTGCAGGCTCAAGCCGATTTCTTGTTCGCCCAAAGTTTTAATCGGAGCGTCGAGTTGGATTTTGCGTTTGTCTAGGACGATGTCGAACTGGTTCTTCATCTCGTCGGCAATCATGCCATTGGTGATGCTGCCGAACATCTTGCCGTCGTCGCCGGTCTTGACCTTGAGGGACAAGACGAGCTTCTGGAGGCTCTTGGCGAGTTCTGCCATGGCGTTGAGTTCGTGCGCTTCGCGTTCGGCGCGGCGCTGACGGAGCACGTCCATCTGGCGTTTGTTCTGCGCGGTAACGGGAATGGCGAGGCGATGCGGGAGCAGATAGTTGCGCGCGTAACCGGCGGCGACTTTGACTTGGTCGGATTCGCCACCGAGGCCGACGATATTGCTGGTCAGGATAACTTCAGTCTTCATAAATCAGTTGATAGTTGAAAGTGGATGGTTGATAGCAAAAAACTTTTCAGAACGGGACGTCGTCGCTTTCGGGCGGGCCGTCGCCTTCGAGGGGTTCGGCGGCGGGCGCACTAGGCGCAGCGGCGGCACGGGCGGGACGCGGGGCGGCGGGCGCACCGGCGGCGCCACCTTCACCGGCCGGACTGCCGAGGAATTGAACAGTCTCGGCAATGACGCCGAGTTTGCTGCGCTTGGCTCCCGTGGCTTTGTCATCCCACTGGTCGAGCTTAAGGCGGCCTTCGACGAGGAGCGGGCGGCCTTTGCGCATATATTGACCGACGTTTTCGGCGGTGCGGCCAAACACGTCCACGTCAATGAAAGTGACTTCTTCTTTCTTCTCACCGGCTTCGTTCGTCCAGACGCGATTAACCGCGAGCCCGATTTTGGCAATGGCCGTCCCTTTGGGCGTGTAGCGCAACTCGGGGTCGCGCGTCAGATTGCCCATCAAGATGACTTTGTTGAAGCTGGCCATAGTGCCTCCGTTGGTTTAGCGAAATTATTCTGCGGCTTTGGGTGCGGGCGCGTGGGTGAACAGCACGCGGAACACTTCGGCGTTGGTCGCGAACTTCGCCGTGAGCTTGGCGATGATGTCCGTGGTGCCGCTGAAAATGACGTTGGCGTAGAAGCCGGACGTGTGGCGGTTGTCGGCCACGCGGACGAAGTTTTTCTTCTCCATCTTCTGCACGGTTTCAACCGTGCCGCCAGCGGCGGTGATGTCGGCAGAGATTTGGTCGAGGGTTTCTTTGATGCCCTCTTCTTTGCCGTTGATGTTCAAGATGAACAGACCTTCGTATTTATTCACTGTCATTTTCCTTCGTTCTTGGAGTCTACGACTCCGTTAAATTTATTCATGGCTGGCTCGGCGCCGTCCGCCAACCAGCTCTCGACTTGATCCGCCGCGCGAACCAAAACTTTTTCCAGCAACTCACTCTCATCCGCCCCGAACTGTCCCAGCACATGGCCGGAAATTTCTCGCGCACCGTCGCGCCGCCCGATTCCAATTTTCAGCCGCGCAAACTCGCGCGAACCGACGTGCGCCTCGATGGACTCCAACCCGTGGTGTCCCCCGCTGCTGCCGCGCGCGCGCAACCGGATTTCGCCAAACGGCAAATCCGCATCGTCCACCGCGACCAACACTTGCGGCAACATGAGCTGATGAAACTTCACCAGCGCACCGACCGCCTCGCCACTGACGTTCATGAACGTCTGCGGCTGACATAAAATATTTCTACCGAACCGCGCGAGCCGCGACTGGAATTTTTTTTCGTTCATCCAGTCCGTCTGCCAGCGCGCCGCCAACTTCTCGACCAGCAAGAAACCAGCGTTGTGCCGCGTCCGGGCGTATTCGCGTCCCGGATTCCCCAAACCCACGATGAGTTTTGTCTCCATGCGGGGGGAAATTGCGGCGGCGGGAAATGAATCCCGCCGCCGTGAAACTTACTTCTTCTTGTCCGCCGGTTTGGCTTCGGCCTTGGCGTCCTTCGCAGGCGCGGCGGCTTTGGCATCGCCCTTGGCAGCAGGTGCAGCGGTTCCCGCAGCAGCGGCTTCGTCCTTCTTCTCCTTGGTCATTTCGACTTCGGCAGCGCCCGGAGCAGCAGCCGCAGCAGCGGCTTCTTGTTCTTCAGTAATCGGAGCGGCGACGGACAACACGGTGAGGTGTTTGTCGCCGAGAATTTCCACGCCGGTCGGTGCTTTGATGTCGCCGATATGAATGGCATCACCAATCTTGAGGTGCGCCACATCCACGAGGATGGTTTCGGGCAAATCTTTCGGGAGCGCGCGGGCTTTGACCTTGTGCATGATGTGCGCAAGAATGCCGCCGCCGTTTTTCACGCCGTCAGGTTCGCCCACGCTCTCGACTTCCACCATGACGGTGAGTTTCTCGGTCTCGGCGACTTCGTGAAAATCAACGTGCAGCACTTTGCCGCTCAAGGCGTGGTGCTGAATTTCCTGCACGAGCGCGAGGCGCTTGGGGCGGGAATCGTCTTTGACGGCCAAGTCCACGAGCAAATTTTCCGAGTGCGCGTGCTTGATGAGATTGGTCAGTTCCTTGGAATCGAGTTCCAAGTTCTGGGCTTTGGCGAGAGTTTTGCCGTAGATGACCGCTGGGACGCGGCCTGCATCGCGGAGTTTGTTGACTTCGCTGCGACGGACTTGGGTGCGTGGAAACGCATTCAGACTGACAGTTTTCATTTTATTAAGTTTATCTTCGGACGGCCAATATGAACGCGTCCGCCTTTGAACTTACGACTCAAAGAGCGCGTGAGATTACCAACGAACCTCTTTTCGTCAACGAATGTTTTGGAGAATTTTGGGTTGTCTTGCAGCGCAAAACTCACGGCCAGCGGACGCGGTAGAAGCGCGCGGCGTCGGTGGTGTTCGTCTCGGTGAATTGCCAAGTGCCGGTCGCGCCAAAGATTTTGGTATCGAGGTTGAACCACGGGTTGCCGGGCAAGTTGGTCGCGTATTGGAAGGTGTATTGGTAGCCCGCCACGCCGCTCACGCTGAAGTTCAGCGCGAAACGATTCGTGCCGCTGCCGGGGTAACTCGGCGCGACGCTCGCGATGCGGTTCGTGGGCGTGACGGCAGGCGGCAGGATGACGACTGCGCCCGTGCCGCTGCCAAAATGCGTGTCGGTGAGCGTGTAGGTGAACCGGTCGGGTGCGAAATTCACGTTCGTGTAGAAAATGAAATTGCCGTTCGTCGTGAGCGTCACGTTGTTGGTCGTCGTGAGGTTCACGGTGACGAGCGCGAGTGCGTCGTTCTCCGGGTCAGTGCCGGTGGCGAGCAAGTCGGCGGCGTCAATTTTCAGCGTCTGGTTGGTGGCGCAGTAAAAAACATTCGTGCCGCCGGTCGGGGGCAAGCTGGCGGAAACCATTTTACGAATCATGCCGTCGGACTTGCTGATGACGTAGATTTCTTTGTCGTCGCCGAGCGCGAGGCGGATGTCGGCGCGGCCTTTGCCGTAGGCGACGCCATACGGATCATTGCCGAGCGCGACGGTGCTGGAGCCGGGCAACCGCTGCCCGGTGACAAAGCCACCGCGATTGGTGTAGGCGTCGCCGACGATGTCGTAGAGACGGCGTTTGGCGGAGTTGTAGATGACTTGCAATTCGCGGATGGTCGCCACGGTGTTGCGGTTACCGTCGTCGGCGGCAATCATTTCCGCGAGGTCGCAGTAGAACAACCGCGCCGTGGTGATGTCGCCGAAAACATATTTGCCTACGAGCGCGGGCATCGCGCTGCCACGATACACGAAGCCGCTGCTGATGGCATCGCCGTCGCGGCTGCTGTAAGTCGCCACGGGATAAACCGGCGTGACCACGCTGACGAGGCCGGTGACGGTGAGCGTGTCGTTCGTGGGGAACGCGACCGGCACGGTTTGCTGACTGCCAGTGACGCCGGCGGGTGTGCCGGAGACGAGCATTTGTTCGGGACCTTCGCGCTCGGCCCAGCCGTAGTTCGCGCCCTTGGTGACGAGGTTCACTTCTTCCCAACTGTTCAAGCCGATGTCGTCCACGATGAGTTTGTTCGCGGTGGTGTCCCAGCTGAAACGGTGCGGGTTGCGGAAACCGTAGGCGAAAATTTCTTTCTTCACGTTCGGCACATTGGTGAAGTTCGCGTTGGTGTTCGCGAACGGGTTCGGGTCAATGCCGGTGGACGGGATACGGTAACGGCCATTGCTGCTCAACACGTCGTTCGTGCGCAGGTTCAAGTCCGGCGTGATGCGGAGAATTTTCCCAGCGAGCGCGTCGAGCTGTTGCGGGTGCGTGTGCGTGGTGCCAGCGGTTTCGCCCGCGCGACCATCACCGCATGCGATGTAAAGATTGCGGTAGTCGGCGTCGCCGGGTTGCGCGAGCGGGTTGAAGAGCAAGTCGCCCATCGGATGAATCGTCTGGAAGAAACCCATGCGCAGAATTTCGCGCGCCGTGCCTTCAAAGGTCGCGTTGTTCACGTTCGTGTCCGTCCACTCGACGAGCACCGCCACGCGCGTGACCGCGCCGGACGGCGGATTAATCTGCGCGGTGGTGGTGTAACCGTTGGTGTTGAAGCCGGGTAACGCGCCGTTGGTCGGCGCGAGGAAAACGTTGTTCGTCTCCATGTGGACGGTGTAGAAAATTCCGTTCGTCGCGTATTCGGGATCGAACGCGACCGCCGTCAACCCGCCCGCGTAGCCGGGATTGTTATCGAACGTCGGGAACACTTCCTCGAAGTTGATGTATTTCACCCACGCGTTCGTGGACAGCGCGTTCGTCTTCGGCACGATGTAAAGATTGCGGTTGTTGTCGGCCACGAAGAAGCGTGTGGCGGCGAGCGGCGCGTTCGTCGGCTCCACGCGCATCATAGAAATGCGTGTCAACTGGTCGGCGAAATTCTGCACGGGCGGATACACCGTGAGCGTGCGGCCAGAGAACGGAGCCATCGCAAAATCCGTGAGCGTCACGGCGACGTTGCCTTTGCCAATCGTCGGCGCAGCCGGAAAAACAATCGCGGGCGGCACGGACGTGACGGTGAGCGTGGCGGCGGCGGACGCAGCCGTGCCGACGAAATTGCTCACGAGGCAATAATAGGTGCTGCCGGAATCGTTCGTCGTGAGCGCAGACAAATTCAGCGTGGCGTTCGTGCCGCTCGCGAGGGCGTTCGTGGAATTTTTGAACCAGAAATAATTCAACGGTGCGTCGCCCGTGGCCGCGACGGTGAAAGTCGCCGGACTGCCCGCACCGACGGTGACGCTCGCGGGATTCGTGGTGATGGTCGGCGGCAGCGCGCCCAGCACGGTGATGGTGTTCGTGATGGAACTGATGCCGAACGTGGCGACGACTTGCACCGAGCCCGTGCTGCTCGTCGCCGTGAGCAAGCCGGTCGCGCTCACGGTGAGCAAGCCGGGGTTCAGCGAAGTGAACGTCGTTTCCGGGTCAGCCGTCACGTCGTTGGTGGACGCGGAGAAATTTCCCAGCAACGTCACTTGCGCCGTTGTGCCGGTGGTCATCAGCGACGGCGTGGTGAACGCGAGCGAGCTCGTCAGGCCGTTCGTAATCCACGCGGCGATGAGATTCACGTTGGCCGAGTCGAGCACGCTGGTGGCGAGCGGCGGCATGTGGTCTTGATCGAGCGTGGAGATACGCCGATACAACACGGAGTTCGTCAGCGAACCAGCTTTGACGACGCGGTTGTTCGCGGGGTCGCCGAAATAATTCACGAGCGGCCCATCCACGATGCCCTGCTGCGCGAGCGCGGACTCAATGCGCGCGTCCCACAGCGCCTGCCCCGCGCCTTGATGACAGTGACGGCAGTTCGCCGCGAAGTAAGAACGCGCACGGAACTCCAGGCTATAAGCCGTGTTCGTCGCGGCGGCGAGCTTGGGCAGCAACGCGGGCGAGGTGATGGCGTTGCTGAAATACCCGGCGTCGGCGAAAGCCTGCAACTGATTCGTCGTGCCGCCTGCGTAGCTGAAATTCTTGTTCAACTCCGGCGTGTTGAAGCCAAGCGCGTAACCGCCGAGCGCGGTATGGCACTGCAAACATTCGGCGCGTCCGGGATAATGCCAGACTTGCGTGCGCAAAATTCCGCCGCCGTCGTTGATGACAAAGTTTTCGTCAAAACCATTTTCGCCAACGAGCGTAGCGTTGGTGAGCGAGCCGCCCCAGCGATACGTCACGCCATAAACGCCGTCGGTATTTTTCACAAGCAAGCGCGTCTCGACGCGGGTGCGCGACGCGGCAACGCCGTTGGTGAGTTCGAGTTCAAAGTGTTTGATCCAAACCGTGCCGGTGGGGAACGACCAGTTGCCGCTCGCGTTGAAAGTGAAATCCAGATTCGTATCCGGCACGGAAACCCAGCGCGTCTTGCTGGCGTTGTCCGACCAGAACGGCACGTTCAAATCGTAAGCCACCACGCCGGGCGCAACGGTGAGGTTCGTGGTGTCGCTGAACGCGCCGGTGTCGGCGAGCGTCGGCGGAATGGGCGCGCCGGTCGCAGTGTTCGTCGAATACAAAATGCGTTTGATGATGCTGTTCGTGCCGCTCACAAGGTCGGCGTAGAGCATATCTTTGTTGCTCGGATCCACGCCGAACGTGGACACGCCCGCGACGCCGCTGACGGCGTCGTCCACAAAAAGCTGCTGGAAGAACGTGACGTTCGTGCCGGTATTTCGCAACGCCCAGACGTTGCCCTTGCCGTAATCGGCGTAGATGTAAGCACCGTAAAGTTGCGAGAGCCGCGTGCCGGTGTAGACGTAGCCGCCGATGACCGCGTATTTGTCAGCCTGATTCGTCTGCGTGTAGACATCGAGCGGCGCGGTGTTCGTGAAACCAATCGGCACGGGGCCAGACGGAATATTATTCGAGCGTTGCAGCAAACCCTCGAACCAGTTCCAACCGTAATTTTTGCCGCGCTCGATGATGTCGAGTTCTTCCCAATTCTGTTCGCCCACGTCGCCGAGGTAGAGCGTGTTGTCAATCGGGCTGAAGGAAAAGCGGAACGGATTCCGCAAGCCTACCGCCCAGAATTCTGTGCGGATGGAATTCGTGAGCGCGGTGAAATTCGTCGTGTTGAACATCCCGTTCCAATCGCCGCCGAGACTGGTGTGCACCCACGGATTATCCACCGGCACGGTGTAGAACGCCTGCCCGCTGCCGTTGGTGACGATGGACGGATGGGGATTCGGCGCGAGGCCGCCGGGTTTTTTATCCACGTCAATCCGCATCATGCCAGCGAAGAAATCACGATCAATGCGCTGCGCGTTTCCCTGCGTGCCGTTCTGCGCGCCCTCATCGCCCATCGTGAAATACAGGTAGCCGTCGAGCGGGCCGAAATGCATATCGCCACCGTCATGGTTATCCTGTTCGTCGTATTGCGCGATGATGCGTTGCTCGCTGTTCACGTTGGCGACGTTGGCGTTCGTGCTGGAAACTTGGTAGCGCGCGAGAATGTCGTTCAACCCCGTGCCGTCGGTGTTCGTCCCCTGCCCGGTGAACCACAGATAAAAATATCCGTTCGTCGCGTAGCCCGGATGAAAAACAATCGAAAGCAAACCGCGTTCGTCGGCGGTCGTCGTATCGCTGGCAGCGGTGACGCGGTTGGTGATGTCGAGGAAGATGGCGCGCGTGGGCGCGGCGAGGTTCGTGATGACGACGACACGCCCGCGCTTTTCTAAAATGAACAAGCGGTTCGTTTCGCCCGGTGCGGACACGATGCAAGTGGGGTTCGTGAAGATGAGGCCGGGGAACGCGTTGGTGTAAGTGTAGTTCAACGCGGGCGGCGTGGGCGGCATGGCGAGCGTGGTGTTCGCCACGCGCACGAGCGGCAACGCGCTGTTGACCGTGAAGCTCGCGCTCGTGCCGTTGGAAATTGTGCCGTTGGAAACATCACTCGCGGTGACAGTGAACGCGCCGACTGTTGCAGGCGTGACGGTAAAAGTTTTTGTCCCGGCGACGAGCGCGGCGTTGCTCGGCTCCGTGTCGGCGGGGTCGGTGGTCGTGACGTGAACCGTGTCGTTGGTCGTGATCACATTCCAGTTCGTGTCCACCGCGTTGACCGTGACGGTGAAACTGCCGACGACAAATTGCGTGTTCGGCGAACCGGTTTTGCCGCTAGCCGTGCCGGGCGCAGCCGTCTCGCCGGGCAGCAGCACTTGCAACTTCGCGAACGGCGCCACCACTGCTGGCACGGTGAACGTGCCGGTCGCCGCCGCGAGCGCGCCGCTGTCCGCGCGCACCTGCGCGCCGCCCGCGAGGTGCGCGGTGAACACGGCAGATTTGTTATCGCCCGCCGCGACGAGGTCGCTATTGCTGACGCTGCCCGTTTTGTTCGTGAGCGACCAAGTAACAGCAGCATTGGCGACGAAGTTTGAATAAGCGTCGAAGGTAACAGAGAAATTCGTTACGGAATTCCCATTTGTAACTGTCTGCGCGGCGATGGTCGTGCCGCTGCCGTCGGCGGCGGTTTTAATTTGCAGCAACGTGGCCGCGCCTGCGACGACGGTGACGTTGGAACTGGTGAGCCCGGTGAGCGTGGCGTTCGTGGGCATGAGCGCGAGCGACTGGGATTTTTTGAATGTGGTCGCCGCCGTGGCGACGCCGTTAGCAAAGGTGACGTTCGTCGTGAAGCTGGGCGCGGAGCCATCGGGCGCACTGCTCGCGCCGGAAAAATTCACGACCTGCGCGCCCGCGAAGTTGGTGTCCACCGTCACGCCATCCGCGTTCACCGCGTAGAGCGTAACGTTGAACGCCGTGCCGTTGGTCTGCGTGGACGGCGCGCCGCCGGGCGCAGCGCCGCTGGCGAAAGTTTGGCCGGGCAAAATGGCGAGCAGCTTGGTCGCGGTAGTGGCATTAGTGGGCGCGATCGGCGCAACGTCGGCGAACGTTTCGCCGACGCGGTATTCGTCCACGATGAGTTCGGCGAACGGCTGCGCCGCGCTGGATTGCCCGCCGACAAAAATGCGGAGGCGATCAATGGAATAATCGTAGAGACCAAGCGAGTTGGTGTTCGCCGTGTTGGTCAGCGGCTCGGACGCGAGGCTGGGGTTGATGAACAAAAACGCGTTGTCGAGCGCGCCGGTCTTGTGCTCGATTTTTAGCACAACAAAATTCGTCGCGCCGCCAAACGCGATGGCCGACGGACGGATGAGTGTGCCACTGCCCTGCGGCAACAGCGCGATGGAATTCGTGGCCGCGCCGGACGAGCCGCCCGTGGCGAGTTTTTGCGCAGAGCCAGCGGTGGCGTTGTTGGTGGAGAAATCATGATCCACGTTCGCGCCGCGCGCCCACGGATTCGCGCCGCCGTTCGTCGCACCGATGCGGGCGACCATGAAACTAATCCACGTGTTCGTGCCGTCCACGCCGTTGGTTCCCCGACTGAACGCGAGTTGCCGGAAACCTTGCCAAGAGGTGTTCGCCGTGGTGAGACCGCGAAAATACGCCGCGCCGCCGTTGGTCAAAAGCTTGTTGCCGCCGCCGTCGGTGTAAGTGAGCGCAAAGCTGGTGTTGGAGGAAATACCGCCGCTGGCGTTCGTTTGCCACGAGTTGGCGAAACCGAAGCCGCCGCTCGATCCCAAAATGTCCGCGCCCACGGTGTTGGTGAACGGCTCATACGCGAGCAACGCCGCGCGCGACGCGTGAGTGAAGAGCACGACGGACAGCGCGATAAAAAAAAGTCCCGCGCGACGAAGGAACAATGAAGGCAGATGCATGATAAAAAACTTGGAATCAGAATCGGTGGAACGCGAGATTGATACCACACGCAGCGGTAGAACGCGAAGGTTTTGTTCTGCTCTAATCTCGAAGTGTTCGCCAAATCTGTAGCCGCCGCCGTCAGTCGGCGCATTTGGCTCTTAAAAATTTAGCACTCGCGCGGCAAGCTGCGTCTGGACAAGCCGTGCAGTTTGCGCCGACTACGGGTAATTAGCGCGTGCAAAGCAAAACTCCGCCGTGGTTCACACGGCGGAGTTTCGTTTGAAACTGCTTTGGCTTACGCGCGTGCGTGGCGGCGGTAGAGGACGAGGCCGGTCATCGCCGCGCCGATGATCAGTAAG
>JBJOPC010000248.1:0-3776 GCA_046050965.1 Verrucomicrobiota bacterium
AACACGGCGTCGCCCGGCCCGGCGATGATGCGCTTGATGGCCAGCCCGCCGTCAGACGGATCTTTGAGCACGACGATGTCGCGGACGCGCGGCGGATGGAACAGATACACCCAGCGATGCAGGAAAAAATTATCCGTGTTGCGGAGCGTCGGCGCCATGCTCACGCCGTCCACTTGCACGGAAGCGATGACGAAACGACTGCACAAGCGAAAGCTCGCATAGCTCAACACCAGCATCACGGCGAGGCGCCAAACGAAAGACCAGAAGAGCCGCACCGTGCGCGCGCCTTGGTCGGAGAAAATCGGAGCGTAACCGACGGGCGAAGTTGAGGCGAGATTGGCCATGCGCGTGAGAGTTGAATGGTAGTTGCTGACCAAAGCTTCCACCACGAACTGCGCCACCGCAACTTGGAGTGCGCCTGAAACTTTCGCCGGGGAAAAACCGGGCGCGGCTCTTGCGCGAAGCAGTTGCTCAACGTGCTGCCGACTGTAATTCGGCAGCACGTTGGCATCACGGCTGCGTCAGCACACGCACCGGCCCGAGCAGGCCGGACTTCGCGAGCGGCGTGTGGGCGGTAAGCTTGCGAACGTTGGTGCGGGTGAGCCGTTGCGCGGGCGGCAACGCGGCGTCGCCGATGATGCGGTTCGGCCAGAAGTTCACGACTTCCACTTCGAGCGTGTTCGTGCCGGACTGCGCGGCGGCAGTGATGTCCACGCGGAACGGCGGCGTCCACGTCACACCGCAGGATTTTCCATTCACGCGCACTTCGGCGAGTTCGCAGACCTGGCCGAGGTCGAGGAAGAATTTTGAGTTCTTGGTTTTAAGTTTTGAGTCGGGAAGCTCGAACTTCTTTTTGTAAGTCGCCGTGCCGGAGTAAAATTTAATGCCGGGTTCGGGACGCGTCGGCCAACTCACGAGCGAATCAAATGTCACGGACGCCGGACCGCCCCAGTTCGTGGCGAAGGAAACTGTCCACGCGCCGGTGAGTTCGATGAGCGACTGCAACGCTTTTTCGGTTTTCGAGCGGTTCGTGTAGTTTGCGGTTGAATCCTTGAACACGACGAACCACGAACCACACGGCGCGAATTCCAGCGGCACAGTCGTGCGCCCGTCGCGCTCGGTGAATTCATCCACGACTTGATGCTCGTCCGTGACCGCGTTCCATAGTTCCGGCACTTTGCCGCTGACACGGAAGGTGCAAGCCGCCGTCATGGCATTCGTTGCGCGGTTGGCCACGAAATAAATTTCCGTGTCGCCGTCGCGGCGGTGGATGAAGTCCAACGCAAGCGGAGCGTCGTCGCCATCATTTGTAGTCGCCGACGTGAGTCGGCGCTGACCACTCGCGGAATCAGTTTGCGCGGACTGATGTCCACGGCTACGAGCATCAAAATCCGGTAGCACACCATCAGCGGTGAGCAGTTCGCGCGCGGTGTGAAAGTTGACCACGCGCCCGCGCCCGATTTTTCCACCCCACAAATCATCCGCCAACTTCAGTATGTCAGCGTCGGCCTGCGGAAAGTTTTGCAGCGAACTAGATTTCTTGGGCATTGAGCCAATCACCGTTGCGCCAGCGTTCACGAGTTCGTTCAACTTCCGCAGCACGGCAGGCAAAATCACTTCGCGCTCCACCAGCACCAGCGCGCGATAACTCACGCCGTCGGGTAAAACAATTTTTCCGTCGCGCACACTCATGCGATTCAAAATAACGTCCGCCGTCACCACGTCGTAGTCGTAACCCGCGCCGAGTTTCACGGGATCGGACTTGCGAAGTTGCGCGAAGTTAGGAACGCCGTCGCCGTAGTAGTAAGCCACGTCGGCCACGGGCAAGCCGCGTTGCAGCATCGCCTGACAGCGATTGATGTAGGCGAAGAACGGCGCGGATTTTTCCCACCACGTCACGTTGGGATTCAAGTGCGTGCCGGCAAAATATTGCTGGCCGGGAATTCCTTCACTCGCGGGCGAGCAGACGAACGCGTGCCAGACAAGCAGGTTCAAACCTTCCGTGAGCGCGTGGTCGAACGTGGGTTTCAAATTGTCCCAGAGCGTTTCCTGCCAGTGCGGGCCGATGGTGGTGAAGCCTTCCGCGAGCGTGAGCTTGTGGCCGTAAGTGTGCGCGGCGCTCGCGGGTTGTTTGACGAAGAAACGATTTTCGTCGCCGATGCGATGCGTCCACGACCACGCCCAAAATTCGCTCATCGGCGCGTCGTCCATGCCGAGACATTGCTGCGCGTCAATCGGCACGGCGTGCGGCCCGCCGCTCTCGGGATGGATGAGCAAGCCGTGCGCGTGGGCGCGATCGCGGAAAATTTTGTAGTGATTATCAATCGCGAGATCACCCATCGTGCGGCGGAAGTCGGCGAGGAAACGGTCGCTCTCGTCGCGGCTGTTCACGATTTTCCCGGCGATGACCGGCAGCCAGTTCAACAAATCGTAGCCGCGCCGTTTCAAAAATTCCTCGCGCAAGGTGGGCGTCCAGTTCGCCACTTCCACTTCCCAACTGTCCGTGTGCAGGTAGCGCAAAGTTTTTCCTGTGAACATTCCAGCATCCGCGATGAGCGGCTCGACGACTGCGTCCCAGTAGCGTGTGAACGCGCCCGCGTCGAACGGGTCGAGCGCGTAGCCGTCCCATCCCTCGCTGCAAGTTGAGACGCGGCAATGGTCGTTGAGCGTGTAGCCGAAGCGGAGGATTTGCCACTCGCCAGCGGGCGCGCTCCAGTTGAGCGTGCCATCGGCGGTGAGAAGTTTTGTGAGGTCGAGCACGTCGGTGGTGTGCGCGTCTTCTTCACCGGGCGTGGTGGAAAACTCCGCGAACAGCGGCGCGCTGTCCGGCGCGGAGAACGGTTTAAGCGCGGTGAGCAAAGCCTTTTCGCGCTGGTTCTGAAGCGGCTGGCGGCTGGCGGGAATGGGACGAACGGGACAGGCTAGGACGAACAGGTCGCGATAAAAGTTATCGCGGCGCGCAGGCGCGGCGAGTTTGAGCGAGAGGTTTGTGCCGCCGGTCACGCGCGTCTCGCTCCACGAAAGTTTTTTGGGCGCATCCTCTTTCGTCACCATCGGGCCGCCGAGATTCCAGCCGCTCTGGATGTTCAAGCTCAACTCCAGACCGAGCCGGTCGGCCTCGCGCAGCGTGTGCTTGAACAGCTCGCGCCACGCTGGCGAAAAAAAAGTTGGACCGTGGGGGACTTTGGCGTTGCCGTCCTGCTCCGCGCCGCCCGCGTCGCAGATGAGTGCGCCGCCGAAACCTTTCGCCTTCATCTCGGTGAGGTCGCGCGTGATGGCGGCTTGGTCTACGTTGCCGTTGAGCCACCACCAGTAGGCGCGGAGGCGGGCGTCGCGCGGTGGGTTTTGCCAATCTTGTTCCAGCGTAGTCTGCGCGGACACGAGTGAGGCGAACGCAAGGGCAAAGAGTAGGAGAAAATGTTTCATGACGGTGACGGCGCAAAAACTAGCGAGCGACTCGCTCGCCGTCGAGCGCAGCGAAATACTGATTTGGAGTGCGCGGGCATGACCGCGCTTTGGGACTGGGAGACATGTCTCCCAGTCCCAAAGCGGCGACGTGTCGCCGCACTCCACATCAAGTCAATTGCCCAGCAGCTTTTGCTGGCGGTCGGCGGGGAGCGGAGTGGTGACGAGCCACGCGTTCGCCGCGTTGGCGTCGGAGCGTTTCCACTGGCGGAAAACTTTTTCGATGGAGTTGTTACGCTGCTTCTCGTCGGCGAGCGCCACGCTCCACGGCGCGGCGAGCGCGGGGGAGTTGCGATAGGCTTGATCTACAA
>JBJOPC010000249.1:0-16137 GCA_046050965.1 Verrucomicrobiota bacterium
GCGCTGCCGTTTTTGCTGGGGCTGGGCATGGCGTTACCGTGGCCGTTCATGGGCGCGAGCCTGTCGTTTTTGCCCAAGCCGGGCAAGTGGATGGAACGCGTAAAGCAAGGTTTCGGTGTCGTGATTATTTTGTTCGCCGCTTACTACGGACACCTCGCGTTCGGCCTCTGGAAATCGCAGCGGCTCTCCGTCACGCTCGCATCCGCGCCCGGCAGCGCGCAGCGCGTGGTGGGTGCGAACCAGTCTTTGACCAAGGCATTGCAAGAAGCCAAGGCGACTGGCAAACCGGTATTCGTAGATTTCGGTGCGAGCTGGTGCAAAAACTGCGAAGCAATGGACGCCACAGTTTTCAATCAGAGCAACGTGCAAAAACATCTGGCCGAATTCATCGTGGTGAAATACGCCGCCGAGCGTCCCAACGAATCGCCTGCGCGCGAAGTCTTGGATCATTTTGGTGTGCTGGGTTTGCCGACGTATGTGGTGCTGACGACAGCGAAGGAGAATTAAGATTTTTATGAAGCAGAAGTTCGCGAAAATTTTCCCACTCATGCTGGCGGGTGCATTGCAACTCATGCCGCTCGCGCGCCAAGCGTTGCCCGCGCTCGCGCAGGCGGGCAATTCTCCCGCGTGGGTCATCGTGCTCAAGCTGGCAGCAGGCGCGGTGGCACTCTTCGGCTATCACACCGTCTCGGCGGCTTCGAGCATCGCCATCGCGCCGACCAACGCGACGGTCGGCGTGAAGTTTAACGGCTTCGTGCAATACACCGGCGGACACTCCGCCTCGGTGCAGTCATGGCAGTTGCGGACGAACTGGCTGGGCGCAACGACAAACTGCGGCAGTCCGTATCAAATCGCTCCGGGAATTTTTCTGACGAACGC
Source organism: Verrucomicrobiota bacterium (assembly GCA_046050965.1). Lineage (GTDB taxonomy): Bacteria > Verrucomicrobiota > Verrucomicrobiia > Limisphaerales > JAFMIX01 > JAFMIX01. Next base: position 880 of record JBJOPC010000249.1, read on the forward strand.
GGCCACTGCGCTCGTGCAGGTGGGTGGCACTCCCGCACAAGCTGGCACGTTTAGCTTCACGATGAAAATCTGGAGCGCCACGAGTTGCAGCGGCGGCGACAGCGACGTGCGCACGGCGTCCATCACCATCGCCGCCGGAAGCAGCGCGCCGATTTTCACCGCGCCGCCTGCAAACCAGCTCGTCACCGTCGGGAGCAACGCCACATTCACCGCCACAGCTTTTGGCGCACCCGCGCCCGGATATTTTTGGCAATCGAACGGCGTGAATATCGCAGGCGCGAATTCATCCACGCTCACCTTGAGCAACGCGCAGCTAAATTTTGCTTCAACGTATAGCGTTGTCGCCACGAACAGCCTTGGCGCAGCGACCAACTCCGCCACGCTGGCAGTCATCGCCCCGCTGGTGAACCAAACGAACAACGCAGGCACACTGGCCGCATTTACTATCATCAGCAGCAGTCCGTCACCGCTGACGTATCAATGGTTTTCCAATTCCGCGAGCTTGTTCGGGCAGACGAACCCCGTGCTTACGCTGACGAACGTGCAGGTGACAAACTCCGGCACTTACTCCGTCATCGTGTCGAACGGCACTTCAGCTGCAACGTATTCAGCTACGCTCGCGGTTTTGTCGAGTCCCAGTTTTACCTCGCCGCCGACCAATCGAATTGTCCTCGTTGGCAGCAATGTGACGTTCTCCGCCCTCGCCAACGGTTCCCCTGCGCCCGGATATTTTTGGCAATCAAACGGCGTGAATATCGCAGGTGCGAATTCATCCACGCTCATCTTGACCAACCCACAATTAAATTTTGCCGCCACTTACCGCGTTTTCGCCACGAACAGCCTCGGCACGGCGTCTAACTCCGCCACGCTGGCAGTCGTCGCGCCGCTCGCGAATCAAACAAATATTTCTGGCTCGACCGCCACGTTCACCCTCGTGGGCAACTGTCCGTCACCGCTGACGTATCAATGGCTTTCCAACTCCGTAAGTATCGTCGGCCAAACCAATGCCACGTTCTCGCTGACAAACGTGCAGGCGACCAACGCTGGCACATATTCAATTATCGTCTCCAACGCCCCGGCGGCGGCAACTTTTTCCGCCATTCTCAAAGTGGGAATCCCTGCTAATTTTTCCAGCGGCCTGACGGACATCACCACCAACGCCGGGGCGAACGTGGTTTTTTCAAAAGTTGCCAACGGCACCGCGCCCATCACTTATCAATGGTATTTGAATGGCGTCCTCCGCAGCACGGGCTCCAGTATGTTTCTCTCCGACGTTGATGTCCCCAACTCGGGTTCGGTCATCCAAATTGCCACCAATCTCTACGGCTCGGCCACCAACTTCGCTACGTTGACCGTGTTCACCGTGCCGCCGATTATCATCAGCCAGCCCACGAGCTTGCTTGTGCCACAGCCCAGCGACCCCGCGTTCACCGTCCTCGCCAGCGGCGGCGCGCTTGCGTATCAATGGCGATTCAACACCAGCACGCCCGTTGGCGCGAACGCCGCCACACTCGCGCTCAACAACGCCGTGCCTACTGATTCTGGTTTTTACACCGTCGTCATCACCAACGCCTCCGGCGCCGTCACCAGCGCGCCCGCGCAACTGCTCGTCGTGCCGCCGCCCGCCGCGACGAATGCTCCCGCGCTCACTTTGCCGCCGTCTGCCAACGGTCAGTTCACGCTGACGTTCCCGCTCGAACCTGGTTTCCGTTACCTCATCCAAGGCAGCGACGATTTGAATTCCACCAACTGGCTCACGCTCACCAATCTCCCGCCCAGCTTCTCCGGCAGCACGTTCAACTTCACCGACACCTCCACCAACGCGCTCCGTTTCTACCGCGCCGTCGTGCAGCAGCAATAGGTTTTTAAGGCGTCTGCAGATTTCACAGATGTTTGCCGATTAAAAAAATCTGCGTCCATCTGTGAAATCTGCGGATGGCTTTTTTGAAAGTCATCGCCTCGCTGTCTGAATAAACCCGTTCGCCTTCGCGTCAACGTGTGCTAGCATCACCACCGACACGCTTATGAAAAAAATATTGTTCAGCCTCACTCTCGCGCTCGCCGCATCGCTCTTCGCCGACGCGCCCGCGCCAAAAAATTTCAACGTCAAAGAATTCGGTGCCACCGGCGACGGCAAAACGTTCGACACCGCCGCCATTCAAAAGGCCCTCGACACCTGCGGCAAAGTCGGCGGCACGGTGCAATTCCCGCCCGGCACTTATTTGAGCAAGCCCCTCACGCTCGGCACGCAGACGACGGTGCAACTCGACAAGGGCGCGACGCTGCTTGCTAGCTCTGATCAAAACGATTTCATGAAAACTCCCGGCGACTGGACCAAAGCCAAAGGCTCGGATCTCATCTCGTTCATCAGCGGCAAGGAATTGACCGGCGTCAGCTTCACCGGTGCGGGTGTCATTGACGGCAACGGCAAGGTCTGGTGGGAAGAAGCTGAAAAAGCCCGCCAGAAAGTTTCTGGCTTCACGCTCCCGCGCCCGAATCTGCTCACGCTCAACCGCTGCACCAAAACCAAACTCACCGGCATCACGCTGCAAAACTCGCCCAAATTCCACTTCGTCCCGACCGATTGTGAAGACCTCGTTATCGAAGGCGTCACCGTCCTCGCACCCGAACACGCCGCGAACACCGACGGCATTGACCCCAGCAATTGCCGCAACGTCACCTTCACCAAATGCACCTTCGACACCGGCGATGACGACATCGCCATCAAGTCCGGCAAGAAAGTCGAAGGCCGCGAGTTCGGCGTTGAGAACATCACCGTCACCGACTGCATTTTCAAACACGGCCACGGCATGAGCATCGGCAGCGAAACTGTCGGCGGCGTCCACAACGTCACCGTGAAGAACTGCACGTTCGAGGACACCGACAACGGTCTTCGCATCAAGTCGCGCCGCGAACGCGGTGGCCGCGTCGAGAACATCACCTACGAAAATTGCACCATCAAGAACTGCCATCCCGCCATCTCCATCATGACCTACTACCAGAACAGCACCCACGACAAATTTCCCAAGGACGACAAGGCGCAACCGATGACCGACACCACGCCACAGTTCAAAAACATCACCATCAAAAACATCACCGGCAATTCCACCAAAGAAGCCGGCCTCATCGTCGGCCTGCCGGAAAGCCCGATTGAAAACGTCACACTGGAAAACGTCACGTTGTCCGGCAAGGAAGGCTTGACCATCGCCAACGCCAAAAGCGTCGTGTTGAAGAACGTGAAGATCACTCCCGAAAGCGGCGACCCCATCGTCCTCTTCAACACCACCGGCGAAGGCCTGCCCGAAGCCAAGAAATAATCAGTCAGCACGGCTGCTGATAGCCGCTCTCAACGTCACGCTCGCGCCCGCTGCGAGCGTGATTTTATTTTCGTTCACGTTGCCCGACTCCACGCAGACCATCTGCCGATGCTCCGCCGCGTTGAAATCCTCCGGCAACTTCTGCGTCGTCCACGGGTTCCACACCACCGTTGAGCGCGAGCCGGATTTCTCCACGCGGATCGTGCGGCGCAACTGCTCATCGCGGATTTCCACAGCGCTGGCCGTGTCGAGGTAGATGCGGTTCGTTTCTTTCATGAGGCGGAGTTCCGGTTCAGCCTGAACTTTCCGCTCGCCGTTGCCGCCCGCCGCGTTGTCCAAAAACGTCGCACCGCCCAACCCCGTCAAACTCACCGCACCGATGTCGCCCACGCGAAAATAAGTGTGCAGGCAATTCTCGATGACCAGCGGCGTGACCGGTGATTCATTCCGCGCCGTCAGCTCCATGGTCAACGTCTCGCCCACCGTCACTGCGAACTCCGCGCGCAGCCCCGCCCACTCCGGCGCGAGAGCGGTCACCGGTAATTTCAGTCGCACCGTCACACTGCCATTCGTTGCCACGCGCGTGTCCGCCAGTTCCCAACTCGTAGTGCGCGCGAACCCGTGCGACGCCCCGCCCGCGCGATTGCCGAACCACGGAAAACAAATCGGCACGCCGCCGCGAATCGCCTTGCCCGCCGCGAACCAACTCTGGGTGCTCATGAACAACAACGGCGGTTCGCCCTGTTTCTGGAAATGTGTGAGGTGCGCGCCTTGCAGATAAATTTCCGCCGCGCTACTGGGCGTGGTGATGCAAAGTTTCGGCAACCCACCGTTGCCCATCGTCAGCTCAACCGGTTTCACATTCATGGTGAGTCACCCGAACAAATCCATCTGCGGTGCGAGCGCCAAATTTTTCAACTTCTCGCGGTCTTGCGCGCGGCGCGGCTGGCGCACGTTGCCTTCCGGTGTGAGCTCGGATTCTTCGAGGTTCGATAGAATTTGTTTCGCGCGTTCCAACACTTCCTTCGGCACGCCGGCAAGCCGCGCAACTTGGATGCCGTAACTTTTATCCGTGCCGCCCTCGACGATTTTGCGGAGGAACACGATGGAATCTTTCCACTCGCGCACGGCGACGTTGAAATTCTTGATGCGCGGCAATCGCTGCGCGAGTTCGGTCAGCTCGTGATAGTGCGTGGCAAAAAGTGTCTTCGCGCCGACGGCGTTGTGCAGGTGCTCCACAATGCTCCATGCGAGCGAGAGGCCGTCGAACGTGCTCGTGCCGCGTCCGATTTCGTCGAGAATGATGAGGCTGCGCGGCGTGGCGTTGTTGAGGATGTTCGCCGTCTCGGTCATCTCGACCATGAAGGTGGATTGTCCGCGCGCCAAATCATCGCTCGCACCGATGCGGGTGAAAATTCTGTCCACGAGGTCAATGCGCGCTTCGGCAGCGGGAACAAAACTGCCCGTATGCGCGAGCAGCGTGAGCAGCGCGACCTGCCGGATGTAAGTGGATTTCCCCGCCATGTTCGGCCCGGTGATGAGGACGATTTGGGGATTCGTGGTAGGGACGCGCTGCTGCGCGTCCGGGCTGACCGGCAGGTCAGCCCTACCAATCGAAGCAAGCCCCGTGTCGTTCGGCACGAAGCGTTCCTCGACGAGTTGCTGTTCCAAAACCGGATGCCGGCCATCGCGGATTTGCAACACTGCTTCGTCACCGACGTGCGGGCGAATGTAGTTGTGCAAACGCGCAGTCTCGGCAAACGAAGAAAGCACATCAAGTTGCGCCAGCGCAGTGGCGGTCTGCTGGATGCGCGCCATTTGCGCAAGGACTTCTTCGCGCACGCGCTGGAATAGTTCGTATTCCAGCTTCACGCTGCGTTCTTCCGCGCCGAGGATTTTACCCTCCATGTCTTTCAACTCGGGCGTGATGTAGCGCTCGCCGTTCGCGACGGTCTGCTTGCGGATGTAATGCGCGGGAACGCGGTCGAGGTTCGATTTCGTGATTTCGATGTAATAACCGAACACGGAATTGAACCGCACTTTCAGCGAGCCGATGCCGGTCGCGGCGATTTCATCAGCTTGCAATTTGGCAATCCAATCTTTGCCGCCGCGTTGGGCATTGCGAAGTTCGTCGAGATTCGTGTCGAAACCGTCGCGGATGAGTCCGCCTTCTTTGATGGCCAGCGGCGGCTCGTCCACGATGGCGCGGGCAACGAGTTCGATGAGGTCAGGCGATTCGGCGAGTTGCGAATTCAGTTCGTCAATCAAGGTAGGGCGGCGCTGCTGCGCCGCCTCGGTCTCGTCCAACAAGGCAGAGCGGCAGCTCTGCCCTACCACGGCGAGCGTTTGTTTCAATCCCGGAATCTGCTCCAGCGCAATTCGCAGCGCCGCCAAATCACGCGCATTCCCACTGCCGCTGCTCAAGCGGCCGAGCGTGCGTTCCAAATCGCGCACGCTCGTGAGCTGTTGCCGGAAACTTTCCAGCGGCGCGGAATTTTCCATGAACGTCGCCACGGCTTGCTGCCGGCGCGCAATCGGTTCGACGGCGGCGAGCGGTTGCGAGAGCCAGCTTCGTAGCAGGCGTGCGCCCATTGGCGTGACGGTTTTGTTCAGCGCGCCGAGGAGCGAGGAATTGCGCGGCGCATCGCGATGCAGCGGTTCGAGAATTTCCAGATGGCGCAACGTCGTGTAGTCGAGCGCGAGAAAATCCGTGCGGCGATAAAACGAAATGCGCGTGAGATGGTTCACGTCGCGGCGCAAATGCTGCATCAGATAATGCAGCGCCGCGCCCGCCGCGCCGATGGCGGCGTGACGATCTTTCAACCCGAAGCCGTCGAGCGTGGCGACGTTGAAATGTTCGCGCACGGTGAAGACGGCGGTTTCCGGCGCGAACGTCCAGTCGTCGTAGCCGCTCAAGGCCTTGAATTGTTCGCGCAGCAAGTCGCGTAAACCCGTTGCCTCGCTCGGCAAAATAATTTCCGCCGGACGCAGGCGTTCGAGTTCGGTTTGCAGCGCGGCATCGGATTCCAGTTCCGTCGTGAGAAAATCGCCGGTGGTCAAGTCCACGAGCGCGAGGCCGAAGATTTTTCCAGTGGGAAAAACGGACGCGAGAAAATTATTCCGCTCGGCGACGAGCATCCTTTCATCAAAGTGCGTGCCGGGCGAGAGGATTTGCGTGACCTCGCGATTGACAAGTTTGCCGGGCTTGGCTTCTTCCGTCTGTTCGCAGATGGCGACCTTGCGTCCCGCCTTCAACACGCGCGAGATGTAATTGTTCGCCGCGTGAAACGGCAGGCCGCACATCGGGATGCCGTTGCGCGCGGTGAGCGAGAGATTGAGGAGTTTCGCGCCGTCCTTGGCGTCGTCAAAAAACATCTCGTAGAAATCGCCGAGGCGGAACAGCAGCAGCGCATCCTTCGGCAGTTCGCCTTTGATGCGGCGATACTGCGCCATCATGGGAGTGAGTTGCGCTTCGGCGGACATGAGGCGCAAACGATAGCCAGCGAGCGCGGGAGCGTCGAAAGGAAATTACTCACATTATCCGGGAGCATTTCCGCAATCCTCCCGTCCAACCCTCCGTGAATGACCATTCTTCTACAATCGCCATCGACACCATCCGTATCGCCGCGTCGTGCAATGCTCGTTGGGACGACATGGTGGGCGACGAGCGCACACGCTTCTGCGGTTCGTGCCGCAAAAATGTTTTTAACCTCTCCGCGATGTCGCGCTCGGAGATTGAAGCACTCGTTCGACGCACGGAAGGAAAGTTCTGCGGGCGATTTTATCGGCGCGCTGATGGGCGGATGCTCACGGCGGATTGTCCGACCGGCTCGCGTCGTCGTCGTAACCGTTTGGCGGCTTGGTGCAGCGCGGTATTCGCGATGGTGCTGCTCTGGTTTGGAGCTAAAGCGAGTCCGCGCGCGATCATGTTGGGCAAAATCAAAGCGACGAAAAGTGAGCCGCCAGAGCTGTTGGGAAGCGTGGCTGTGTCACCGATTCAGTTGGGTTACATCGGAACTATCTTGCAACCGACGAACGCGGTCGGCGCGGCGACAAACGAGTTCGACACGAACGTAATGATGGGAGAAATCGCTTTGCCGCGCACGACCAACTCAACTGACGCTCCAAAGGATTAAAGCCGACTGCGCCAAACCGCGGTGGGCTGCACTACGTCGAAGCGAGTGCGGTGCGTCGGTTCGGCGAGCGTGAAAATTTCGTAGCTCATCGGCGGGATGGAAAAATGTCCGGCGGCGAGGCGGCGGGCGCGGTGGTGCAGCGTCCAGAGCGGCGTGAGCGCGCGTTGCCAAGCGGGGACGGCGGCGTAGGTCGCGGCTTTTTCGCGGACGGCGTTGGGCTTGAGATTCATGTTCTCGCCGGTGTCGGCGAAGACGGAGGTGAAGTGCTTGGAGACCGCCATCGGCACACCGCGTCGTTGCAGTTCCATCACCCAATGGTAATCGCCGAGGTCGCGCCACTTGGTGTCGAAGCAAATACCGCGTTCATGGATGACGCGGCGGCGAATGAAGATGGAACTCGTGAGCGCGCTGAATTTGTGGAACGCATACCACGGATGCGGCACGAGCGCGTGGCGGTGGCAAACGTAGTTGCCCGCGCCGTCGGTGACGAGGCTGCCCGCGAGACAGACTTCAACTGTGGGATTTTCCGTGAAGAATTTTTGCACGGCGGCGAGCGCGCCGGGGAGATATTGCTCGTCGCAATTCAGGTAGGCGAGGATGTCGCCGGTCGCGCGCTGGAAACCACGGTTCACGGCGTCATACATCCCGGAATCTTTTTCAACGAACGCGGTGACGCGGCGGTCGTGCGGCAGCCAGTCGAGTGTGCCGTCGTCGGAGCAGGAATCTTGGACGAGGTGCTCGAACTCCACTCCTTGTTGGTCGGCGACGGAGGCGATGCAGAGTTTCAGCCAGTTGGAATTGCGGAAACTCGGTGTGATGATGGAAAACTTCATCGGCGAAAGCTGCGCGAAATCAAACGCCAATCGGATGCCACGCGGTCTTGAATTCCACGCTGTCGAGAATCCAATACGGGTCTTCGGACTTGGCGGTGAACCAATCTTTCACGGTGAGTGCGCGCTTGGCGTAGCGTTTCAAGTTGACGGCCACGCCGCCTTGCAACTGCGCGCCGAGCGCGGCATCGCCGCTGGCGTCCACGATGGAATTTACGTCCATGTGCGTGGCGACGTGCGGCGCGAGTTCGGCGCGCTTGCCGGTGAGAATGTTGACCACGCCGCCGGGTAAATCACTCGTGGCGAGAATTTCCGCGAACGTCAGCGCGGGCAGCGGGAATTTTTCTGAACCCACCACGATGACCGTGTTGCCGGAAAGAATCGCCGGCGCGATGACGGAAACCAAACCGAGCAACGACGGTTCGTCTGGCGCGATGGCGACGACGACGCCTTGCGGCTCGGGCGTGGTGAAGTTGAAGTGCGACGACGCGACGGGGTTCACGCTGCCGAAGACTTGCGGATATTTGTCCGTCCAGCCCGCGTAATGCACGAGGCGGTCAATGGCCGCGCTGACTTCGCGCTTGGCGGCGGCACTGCTCGCGCCGGTGGAGCGCACGAGTTCGGCCACGAGTTCGCTGCTGCGATTTTGTAACATCTCGGCGGCGCGGTAAAGAATCTGGCCGCGATTGTAAGCCGAGGCTTTGCCCCAGCCGGCGGTCGCGCCGCGCGCAGCCACGACGGCGTCGCGGAAATCTTTGCGCGAGGCGTGGGCATAGTTGTCGAGGTGTTCGCCGCTGGCGGATTGGGCGGGGAGGTAGCGGCCGCTTTCGCTGCGCGGGAATTTGCCGCCGATGAAAAGTTTGTAGGTCTTGCGGACTGCGAGGGTTTGGCTCATGCGTCTCCTTGGTTACGTTGGGCGAACACTAGCAACGCGCGGCAGGTGCGGCAACCGCGAAGTCGGCGGCTAGGGGAAGGTGTGGACATGATTATGCGATAAACTTTTTGATAATCTGTAACAGGACAGCTCCAAACAATGCTCCGGCCATCCAGATACCACACACGACAATCCAAAACGTATAAGGAGCGCGCCGCGCCAGATATGGCCAACCAGCGAGTCCGCAGACCAGGAAAAAGGCCGGAACAAAATCGAGCAGTGGCATATGAAAAAGCTCAACCCCGATAAAAGCCGTTGAAGGAAACACGGCCACGCCAATCAAGTTCATCCAATAACGATGTAAAGCCTCTGAAAGACTCAACTTTAAGTTTTGGTCGGGATGTTGCATATAGGCTACCGTAAATAGTTAGGCTGTCGGCTCATAGTTAAGCAATCTCACAATGGCTTTGGGAATATCATCTGCGCGTATTTCGACAAAAAGGCGAATCTGAAAGCCATTAGAACAGAATGAAACGTTAGCGTGTCGTCGTGAATCGGGTTGTCATAACGAGCGCGATATTCTGGAAAAATTGTAAACAATTCCTCAAGGAGTTGCTCAGCGGATTGAGGAAACCTGCGCGCGAGGGCGGTTTGGATTTTTGCGGCGGTGAGTTTTTTCATTTGGGAATGGGCGGCGGCGTGGCGGTGGGCGTGAGCGGCGGCAGCAGCGGAGTTTTCGCGGCTAGCACGAGTTGCACGCTGGTCACGAGCGACCAGCACCACGCAGCGGCGAAAACGGCGACACCCCATTTCAACAGCGCGTAATCGGTGTGCGGCTCGACATGAGCGTTGAACATCAGGCTGTAATAATCGTGCATCGTCCGCAGAAACCACACCATGAAAAATCCGAAGCCGACGAGCGCGAGCGTAAGTTGTCCCGCGCCCGCGAACCAGCGCCCGGCGAACAGCGAGCCGAGGCCGGGCGTGGCGAATTGATTGATCATCGCCGCGTTGCGGGCGCGCGCCGGGCTAGGGCCGCCGGGTGGCATTTTTAGGAAAGAGAGTTTCATACGCCACCATCATCGCACCAATCGCCACCGGCACGCTCAAAAAAATTCCAACGCCGAGTGCGAGCGCGCCCGCAGCTGCAACGAGCGACGCGCCGAGCAGCAGACCGAAGTTTTGCCACCAGTGGACGTTCACGCGTCGCCAGCTCAATTTCATTGCGCCCCAAAAATCCAACCCACGATCCACGATGAGCGGCAAGGTGAACATCCAACTCACGCATAAAAAAATCGCGGGCAACACGCCGAGCGCGGCGATGCCCGCGAGCAGTTGGAGCGCAATCCGCGGCGGCGGTTGGTGCTGTTGCAGCGCGGGAACCACGGCGAGGTAGCCGAACCCAGCCGCTGGCACGAAGCAGAGAATCTGTCCCAATGCCATCGCGCCCACGGCTTGCAGCAGTTGAATGAAACGGCTGCATCCGGCGAAAAAGTTTTTGAAGCCGGGCGTTTCTCCACGCGCGGCACGCACGAACATGAGTTGGAATCCCGTCAGCAACGGAACGCACACGAGCAAGGCGATGAGTCCAAAGACGGCGCGGTCGAACGGCTTTTTGCCGATGAGATTAATGCCCGCGTTGACGCAAGCAAGGAGCAAAAATGCGCTGAACAGCACGCCGAAGTTGCCTTTGAAAAGTTGCCAGCTCCGCGCCACGCATTGGCCGGGGCGGATGTGGTAATTGTCGTCGTCGTAGCGCGGGCGGTGTTCGATTTCGTCGGGTTCGGCGGCGGCGGGCGCGAGTTTGAGCGGGCGCAACGGCGCGGCGGCGCCTTGCCCGGCGAGCGCGGCTTGGGGGTTGCCCATGAATTCGGAAAAGACACCGAGCGTGGCCCACTCGCCGCCCTCGCGCTTGACGCGGGTGGTGGCATTGACGCGACCCTGCGCTTGCCACTGGCGGAGCGTGTCCGCGCTGACTGGACCGTATTCATTTCCGTCGCCGCCGATAATCTTGAACATACAAGGTGAAAAATCTGCGACTGTTTGTAGTCCATCCCGTGCGCCGCCGCAAGCGCGGTCAGGCTAGCGGAATTTTCCCTTTGGCCACGGCGGCGAAAATGGCGGCGAGCGCACCGGCGGCAAAAAATTCCGGGTGGTCCATCAACGCACGGAGGCCGCCGTCGTAAAGCACACACTCCATCCCAACTTCGCGAGCGTGGGCGGGATGCGTGGCGGGACGAACGTTGGCGGCAAAATATACCCACATCCGATTCGTGTAGCGCGCGGTGGAGGGGGAGAGGCAGGCGATGAGTTCGAGGGCGTCGGCCTCGTAGCCGGTTTCTTCGCAGAGTTCTTTGCGGGCGGATTGTTCGGGCGTTTCGCCGGCGTCCACATGACCGGCGGGCGGTTCAAGCGTGAACGCGCCGAGGGCGTGGCGGAATTGCCGGACAAGCAGCAAACGACCTTGCGCATCCGTCGCCACGACGACGGCGAAGTCGAACGTGTGGATGACGTAATATGGCTCGGCGTCGCCCGCGATTTTCTGCGCGTGGACTTGGAACCATGGCGTGTGCAAGACGACTTCGTCTTGGCGAGCGGGCGACGACATGGTGCGAGACGCGGGACGTTACGCGGGAAGTTTGCCCCAGAGGCTGTGCTTCTCGTGGCTGTAGTTCGCGCGGTCTTTGAACGCGCAACCATACGGCGCGGACGGCGGCACGATGAAGATGAGACCGCGATTACGATTGCTCGACGGGTTGAGCATGAATTTGTAATCAGCGGGAACGTGGTCAACGATGTAGTCGAGGTTCAACTTCGTTTCGGCGTAGGCGTCGTAGTAGAGTCCGTTGCCGGAATCAAAATCGTCAATCGAGATGACGGGGTTCTCACAGTTGTCGAAAATAATTTTCAATTCTTCGTGCAACGGCCAATAAGGTCCCCAGTGGGCGTCGAGGAAAAAGAACGAACCTTTTTTGATTTCGTTCAAGTGACCACGCAGGAAGTCCGGCGAGCTGTTGAGTTCAAACGTGAGGTTGTCGGCGGAGTAAAATTCAATCTGGCGCGGCCAATCTTTCACGTCGCAGGTCATGACGCGCTCGAAGATGAGGCTCATGGACGTGGAAGTCTCGCCGACGTAAGTGCCGGTCTCGATGAAGTTGGTGAGGTTAAAATCCGCCTTGAGCTTTTTGATGATGCGGGTGCATTGCGGGTCAATGATGACGCGGCAAAGGAAGGCATCGTGGCAATACTTGGCCATGGCCTGATGATCCGCACCGAAGCGCGCTTTGAGCGCCTTGAACTCTTCACTCGTGAGACGGTATTTGGCGCGGCTGGCGATTTTATACCAGATGAGTTTCTCGATGAGTTTGCGTCCAAGCAGACTTTTTTTCAGGGCGTTGATCATAAATTATTTTCTAAAATGGCTTAAGCCGTTGCGCGGCGGTTGGAAAAAACTAACACGCCCAGCAGCAAAAAGGCAACGCCGATTGCCAGCAGGCTGAGGTATAAAAATTTCGTCGTGGGCGCGTAGACAAATTCCACCGTGTGCGCGCCGGGGGTGAGTTGCACCCCGCGCATGAGATAATTGCACCGCAGGATTTTTTGTTCCACGCCGTCCACGCGCGCGATCCAATCGGCGGCGATGCGGTCGTTGTAAAGCAACACGCACGGCGCGGTGGCGTCGGCTCGGAGTGTGATGTGTTTGGAACTGTAGTTCGTAATCGTGACGGAACCGGCGTCGGCGTTGGTGCTCGCGCTGGCGGTGAAGTTGGGGTCGGTCACGAGCACGGTCTGCGCGGGGTTGAACTCCGGGCTGACGAGCGCGCGCAAGGCAGACTCGTCGTTGGTGTGAACTTGCCAGTTGGCGAAAAGTTTTGCGCGCGGCAACGCTCCGCTGAATTCAATGAGCGCATACGGGCCATCGGGCGTTTCGACGGCGGTGACGTCTTCGCCGCCGCCGTATTGCGTCACGCCGGGTTTGAGGCCGAGGTTAAACAACATCGCGGGTTTGAAGCGCGACTGGCCGCCGTCAATTTCCTTGTTCAACGGCTCCACGAAACCCGCCGGGCCGAGCAGATATTTCGTGCTCGTGAGCTGCCAGCGGCGAACCATTAACTGTGGACTGCCGCTCATGGCGCGCTCGAACGGTTCCCAATCCACGGGCGGACGCGGCATCTGGACGAGGTCAAGGGATTGAATGTCGTTCGAGAGGAAATGGTGCTGCGCCCATTCGATGCGGTAGATGCCGTCAAGCAACTGGAGTTGGGGCGGAGTGCGGAACGGCAGCGTCGCCACGCGATATTCCCACGGACGTTCGCGGAGTTTTTCCAGCACGGGATTGCGCGCGTATTTGTAAGGCGCGTCCCAGTGATTGATCCACGGCTGATGCGCGCGACCCAAGTCCACGATTAAAATTCCCGCGAGCAAGGCGAGGCCGAGCGTGGCGCGCTTGCCCGCGAAATATCCGCTCAACACCAACGCCACTAACCCCAGCGTTACGGTGAAAAACAAAACGAACCAACCCACCGCGTGAATGCTGAAGCTTGCAATCGTCGTAGCCGATGCCGCGTCAAAATCCATGTAGAGCAAATAATCTTTCAGCGATTGCACCGACGCGCCGTAAATCAACCAACCGAGCAACGCACAGCCCACCGCGATGACCGAGCCGACGAACCAGTTTTTCTCGAACGCATCCGAGTTTTTCCGCCACCACGCCCATTGCTCCGCCAAGTCGCGCGAGATATTCGCCGGCCCCGCCTTCAACCGCGCGCAGACGCTTTGCGCGCCATACATTCCCAGCACGATGATGCCCCAGTCCATCATGTGACCGAACTTGCCGGGGTTGCGGATCGTCGAGGCGAACGGTAGCGCGTAGAAGAATTGGTAGAACGGCGCATACGGCCCGACCATCATCAACATGCAAATGATGACCACGCCGACCCAAAACCAAATCATGCGCCGCTCCGCATCCACATAGCCGGAATTTTTTCGCCGGAACGATTGGAGCACCGCCCACGCGCCGAGAATGAGGATGAGCTGCCCCGCGTAATTTCCCACCGCACCTACTTGGTGCGGGCTGCCGGGCGACGGACCTTTTTTGCCGTTCGCGTAATATTCGTTGATGGCCGCGGTGCAACCGGCCGTTCCCCAATACGTCCCGCCATCCAGCGTCGTGCTGCGATAGCCGAACACGCCGGGGAAAATCGCCGTCACGACCTCTTTCTTCGGCACACAATATTGCGTCGCCGCGTCCCAACGCCGCGCTTTGTCGGCGGCGTCCTGCCCCATGTTTGCCACGCCTTTGATTTGTGTGCCGATCAAACTCGTGATGGCCGCTGCCGCGAAAAATCCCGCGAAGCCCGCAACCAACGCCAGCCGCACGCCGCCGCGCAAAACATTTTTCACCACGCCACCCGGCTCGGTGAACCACGCCTGATACATCACGAACGCGCCCGTCACCATGCTGAACAGCGCGCCCACGTCGAAGCCTTCCATGATACCCAAGCCCACCGCCGCGCCCGCGAGTGCCGCGCGCACCCAACCGCGCCAGCCGTTGCCGTTGTGCAACGCCGCGAGCGCGAGAAAATTTGAGGCCAGCGTCATCGGACGCGACACCTGCCCCCAACAGCCGTTCGAGAACGCGTCCGTGTGCAACGCCGCCATCACGCCGCCGAGGAAACAAGCGGCGGGAGAAAATTTCAGCGCCTTGCAAAACACCCAGCCGCACAAACCGAGCAACACGCAGGTAATCGGAATCCAAAACTTCGCGTAACCCACCGGCCCCATGAACCACTGCGCGAGCATCGAGACATCCGGCGGCATGAGGCTCGGATTGCCCAGCCAGTTCGAGTCCATCCACACACCGGTGAAGCCGTCGGGCAACCGCAGTTGCGCGCCCGCGTTCGCGCCGAGCGGCGCGTCGTTGTTAAAGCACACCCAGCCCGCGCGAAAACTGTCGTGAAACAAAACCCCCAGCACGGCCACGAGCACGAGCAGCACGGTCAGAAATTCACGACGAGAACTCGGCACGGATTTAACCGGCGACGGCGAAGTTTTGGCAGCCATAGTTTTGTGTTGGATGAAAAGCCCGGCGAAAATACTCA
>JBJOPC010000250.1:0-8934 GCA_046050965.1 Verrucomicrobiota bacterium
TTCGCGCCAATCGCCGGTGCTGCGATACTCGGTGAGCGAACTTACGCCGATGGGGCGGGCGTCAAAGAAACGCAGGTGATCTTGCTGCGAGAGAAGTTGCGAAAGATTTCCCGCGCCGGACGGCGCGAGCAAATTGGCGACGAGCAGTTCGCTCTGACGCGCGGCTTCGAGGCGCAAATCAAAACGGTTCACGTCTTCCTGCGCTTGCAAACTGTTGGCGAGAAAAAGGTGGCCGGAGAAATTCGCGTAACGCTCGTTCACTGCGCGCGCGGCGGCGCGGCGGCTGGCTTCGGGAATGCCCGCCTCGTCGTAGAGCGCGGCGAGGTTCGCGCTGCGCACGGCGCGGTCGCCGTCGAGCAGGAGTTGCGAGCGGAAGGCGGCGCGGTTGTCGTTTTTGTCTGCGGAAATTTCGAGGTCGCGGATAGCGGCGTTGAGTTGGTTCTGTTGCCAGAGATGCAGCGCGGAATAGAGCCACGCGGTGGGGTCGGCGGGGTCGAGTTCTTTGGCGAGGCGGAATTCCTTGGCGGCAGATTTCGCATCGCCGAGTTCGCTGGCGGCTTTGCCGAGGTAGCTGCGGAAAAGTCCGCGTTGCGGTTCGAGCGCGGCGGCGGCTTGGAGGGATTCGCGGGCGGCGGGATAATTTATTTCGTGCAGCAGGCAGAGGCCGCGACCGAGCCACGCGGAACCGAGCGCGGAATCGAGTTCGCGCGCGTGGTCGAACGCGGCAAGCGCGGCAGTAGAATCGTTTTGGTCGAGCAGCACGAAGCCTTGGAGGGCGTAGGCAGACGCGAGTTGCGGAGAAAGTTTTAGCGCGGCGTCCAACTCCGTGAGCGCGGTGCGGCGATGGCCGAAGGAGAATTCCAGCTCGGCCAAGCGCGCATGGGCGAAGCCAAAATCCGGCGCGAGTCGCGCGGCTTGCTGTGCAGCGGCGAGCGCGGCGGGGAGTTCAGCGCGGGCTTGCTGCGCGTAGCTGCGAGCGAGTAGCACGGTGGAATTGTTTACGTCGCCAGCCAAAGTTTTTTCGCCGCGCACGGTGGCGATGAGTTCGCGCAGCGCGAGTGCGGGTGCGTCGTTCAAACCGTCGAGCAGGGCTTCGGCGGCGGCGACTTGGCCGACGGTGAGTTCGAGTTGCGCGCGGAAGATACGTTCGCTGGGCGTGACGGCGGGAGAATTTTCCGCGAGCGCGCCGAGCAAATTTCCAGCGCGATATTTTTCCAGCGCGGTGGACGAACGGGCGTCGAGCGCGAGGTCGGCGGGATTCACAATGGCGGGGTAGTAGAGCGCCCACTGGATTTGCGCGGTGGCGTTGAGGAGGGCGGTGCGTTGCGGCGGCTGGCCGGGCGCGAGGCGGAGGTCTTCGCCGCGATGGAGGTTGATTTCGCCGGACTGGGTTTGCAAACCGACTTGGCCATCAATGAGCGCAAGGTGGACGGACGAATCAGGATTGGCTTCGAGTAAAAATTCTGTGCCGCGAATGGCTCCGGCGGCGAGCGGCGTGTCGAATTCCACGTCGGCAGGTTTCTCGCGATTGAAAAAATAGAGCGCGCCTTGCGTGAGGCCGAAACGTTTTTTCTCGGCATTGCGCGGCGGAAGAATTTCCAGTGTGGTGCGGTCGCTCAAACGGATCACGCTGCGGTCGGCGAGCTGCACGGCGGCGCGGCTGTGTTCGTGGGTGCGGACGCGTGTGCCGGTCGCAAGCGCAAGGCCGACGCGCGCGGTCTGCCAGTTGGTCTGCGCGGTAGCGAACTCTACTTGCCCGGCGGCTTCGAGCAACGTGCTGGTCTGGGCAAAAGTAGGAAGTTGAAAGCTGAAGATTGAAAGTGCCAACGCGAGGAGCGGCGGGCGCAACGTTGAAAGCGGAAAGTTGAAAGTTGAAATCACTGCCGTGCGAGTTGCGGGCGCAGGCGCGGGCGCGGGTTTTGCGGGACGAACTGACACCAGCACGGGCTGCGCGGTCTCGGTTTTGAACTGCACCGGCACGGGTTGCCAGTGCCGGGCGCGGTTGGTTTTAATCAGATTTTTCACGACGTTTTTTTGCGCGCCTCACTGCACGCGCACGCGATAAAAAATGTTGCCGTTGTTCACCACCGGAAACGCGAGCACAGAACCGTTGCCGGGAATGTTTGTGCTGAACGTGGTCCACGGTCCGGTGACGTTGGTGGTGCTCTCGACGAAATAATTTAGGCCGACCGCGCTCGGCACGAGGAGTTGCGCGCCACCGGGGGCGTTGGTGAGCGCGCAGTTCGGCGGCGCGATGACGTGCAGCGGGAGCGTGGCGCTGACGCTGCCGAGGTCGTTGGTGACGGTGACGGTGTAGTTGCCAGCGTCGTTGGGGGTGACGCCCGGCAGAAAAATTCCCGAGGCGAGCGTGGTGAGCGGCGTGACATTTTTCACCCAACTGAAATGCAGCGGCGGCGCGCCTGCGAGCAGTGGCGCGAGCGTGACGTTGGTTCCGGGCGGCACGGTGATGGTGGTGGGCGCGGCGAGGAGCGTAGGCGCGGCGGGGGCTTGGTTGGTGTTGAGCGCGTAGTTGAGTTTGGCGATGCCGCGCGCGCCGTTCACGCCTGCGACGGCGATGACGTATTGCCGGGTTTTGACCACGCCGAAGCTGACGCGCGACGCAGTGCCGAGTCCGGGCGTGTCGTTCGCGCAGTCCAGCGTGATGAGGTCGGCGTAGGAATTCATCGCGGTGTTGTAGGAATAAACTTCCATCACGGTGTCGTAGGAACTGCCGACGGTATCGAGCGTGACCGTGCCGTTGGCGGGCGGTTGGTAAAACAGCCAATACGAAAACCCGCCGACGGTGCTGCAATGCTGCGGCTCGCTGGGATCAGCGGTGGCGAAGGTGGTGTTGAAAATTTGCGCGCCGTTGTAGCCGCTGACCACGCCGCCGCCTTGCGGTTGGATTTTCAAGCCCCGCAACGCCGGACGCGGGCTGCTGCCGCCGTCGTTACCGATGAGCGGCGTGACGGGGGAATCAAAAATTTTCGGCTGCGCGAGCGTGGTGGTGGAGTTGTCGGTGTTAATTTGGATTTCTACCGACGGCGTGAAGTAGCGTTGGTTGCCGATGAAGACGCGCAGACTGTAGTGGCCGACGTTCGCGGCTTGAAAATTCGTGAGTGTGAGCGTGGCGTTCGTGGCGCGATTCAAATCTGTGCCGTTGTAATACCATTTGAACAGCGCGCCGTTGGTGGTCGTGAAACCGGGCGCGAGGGTGAACGTCGTGCCGGGCAACACCGCGCGGTCGGCTGGCCAATTCGTCAGCACGGGCGGCACGATGGTGGTGGCACCGAACACCCATTTCAATTCCACTTGCCCCACGTCGCCGCGATAACCGTCCACGGCAATTTCGTAGCGCTGCCCAGCGAGCACGCCAATCTGGACTTCGCTCTCGCGCTCGTAAGTGTCGCTGTCATCGGCGTGGCCGACCTCGCGCAAGTCGGCGAAGGTGGAGCCGTTCGTGGCGAGTTGGTAGACGGCCAGCACAGTATCGAAACCAGACGCAGCGGTCTCAAACTCCACGACGCCGTTCGTCGGCGCGACCCATGTCATCCAAACGGAGTGGCCGCCGGGTTTGCCGGCGTGGAGCGGCTCGCCGGGTTCGAGTGTGGCGGTGGGGTTCAACTTTTCCAGCGCGCCCGTGGCGTTGGTGAACGTGAGGCGGTTGGAGAAACTGTCCTGCAGATTCTGCGCCGTCGCCGCGCCGACCCACGCCAGCACTGCCGCGCCGGCGACGAGCCAGCGCGCAGCGGCGAACGAGTTGAGTGAGCGGACGATTTTCATTTGGGCTGCGTTGAGTCTCGCATAATTGCCAGACGATGACGCGACAATTTTAGAATTTAGCAGGCCAGTTGCCAACGCCGCAGCGGAACACGGGCGCAGCGCGAATGCCGTGGAAAGTTGCAAAAAATATTTTTTGCGAGGGCAGGGGAGGAACACGCTCGTTCCGCGCACGGAACAGGAAGACTGACCGTTCACTGGTAGTGCGGCGGCTTGGTGATGTTCGCCTTGATGCGTTCCAACTCCTGCGACTCCAGCAGCGTGGCTTGCTTCTGCACTTCTTTTTACAGCCGATCCACGAGCTTGCCTTGCTCGATGAGGACGCCGTTGAGTTGTTCAACCTGATGTTCGAGGTGCGCGGCGTTGGCTTCGAGGCGTTCGAGGCGTTGGGCAATTTCTTCGTGCATGATGGCGGCGTGAGCGTGGCGCAGCGCGGGCGGTTCGTCAGGTGAAATAATTTTTACCCGACCCAAAAACTTCTGGTTTCTGTTTGACCATAACTAGCGTTCTAACTAACACTGACATTCTGGGATTTACCCCAGAACCATGGCTAGAGTTGCAAAAAAATCCAACGGTTCAGGCGTCGCCCGCGGGCGGGTTCCGGGGCCGACGAAATACGACGCGCACCACAGCGTGCTCGCCAAAACCTACGGCGCATTCGCGGATTTGCGCCGCGAACTCTCTGATTCCAAGACCGCCGTCGCCAGTCGCGAGGAGATTCTCCGCAACTTCGCCAGCTGCCCGGATTCGCAGCGCAGCTACCTGCTACTCGACGATTATTTCGAAAAACTTTCCCTCTCCCGCAAAGATTTTCCCGCCGTGGATTGGTGGGCGGGTGTGCTGGCCACGCACGGCGAAGCGCGGTTGGAGGAACTGGCGTTTTTATTTTTGCGCGCCAAGCGTTCGCTGCCGCCAGAACTTTCCGCCCACGCTAATCTGGGTCGCTTCGCGCAGGTGCAAGAAGCCGAGCACGAGAAACAAATCGTGCAGCAACTGGAGAACTGGCTGTTCCCGCCCGCGCCGGTGCATCTTGATTCGCCGCGCGCTTCGCTGAAAATTCTTTGCCGCGCGCTGGCGGACGACGAGCATCCGTCGCGCTGGCGGCTTGGCGTGCAATTCCTCCTCATCCGCTCGCGCAACGGCGAGAAGTTCAAAACGCTCCGCGAGATTATTGACCTCACCGTCCGCGCCGCGCACGAGCAGGAACTGTTTCCGCCCGCCGACTGGGAATTCATCCAGTGGCTCACCGACACGCACAAGGATCGGCGCGACGGTAGCCAGACGCTCGTGCTGTCCGACCTCGAACTGCTCCACTGGCTCGCGCGCTGGGGCGATTCCGGGCGCTTGGAGTTCGTCGAAAGTCGCGAGCCGAAAGTCGAAGGCGCAGCCGCCGCTCGACCAAATTTGCCCGTGAAATTTTCCGGCCAGGTTGCCGCGCTTACGCCGCATTTGGAAAACGGCGACAAGGAACTTTCCTTCGCGCATCGCCTCGGCTTGCCCGGCAACGACACGCACGCGCTGGCGGACGCCAAATTTTTCTCCGGCAAACCGCCGCTCGTGCTCGTGGGTAACGAGTTTTTTCTCGTCCGCAACGCTCCGCCCGCGCCAGTGCTGGAATACTGGAGCACCAAGCCCGCCGTGCCGGTGCGCAAGTTGAGCCATCGTCTGCTGATGCATCTTCGTAATCACGCGGACTGCGATCACGTCGAGTGGGATCAGCTTTGTCTCACGCACACCGCGAAGCCGCAGTTTATTTTTGAACTCGCCGACGAAACCGTGCGCCTCCGCCTGCTCGCGCGCAGCGAACGCGACCAGTCCACTTGGCTGTGGAACGGCCACGACTGGCAAGTCAAGGAACCGGTGAAACGTCCCACGGACAAACCGGAAATTCTCGACGACGCCCGCCTCGAACCCGCCATCGCGTGGCTGAAGCGCCTCGACTGGTTCACGCCCGAACCCGGCCTGTGGGTCGGCGACGCGAACGAAAATTTCCTCGGCGCGCTCGCGGGCGCGTGGCCGCATCGCCCGCAAGGCGTGGAATTTCTCGGCAACCCCGCGTTCCATCGCTTGTTCCTCCAACCGCGTTCGCTTAAGCCGCGCATCGTCATTAAAGGCAGCGGCATTGACTGGTTGTCGGTCAGTGCCGAGTGGGAGCAAGAGGGGCTGAAACTTTCCGCTGCCGATTTGCAACGCCTCGCCAGCGCGACTGGCCGCTTCGTCAAACTGCCCGACTCCGGCTGGGTGGAACTCGATGTCGCCGCCACGCAGCAAGCCCACGAGACGATGGCCGACCTCGGCCTTGATGATTTGTCCGCGACCGGCCAGCGCATCGGCCTCGAACAAGCCGCGCACTTGGACGATGATGATTTTCAAAAGTTCGCCGACTCGGCGGCGGCGAAAGAACTGCGCGGACGGTTGAAAGAATTCAAGGGCGTTCCCCTCGTCAAATTGCCCGCGCAACTCAACGCCGAATTGCGGCCGTATCAGCAGGACGGTTTTGATTTTCTTTGTCACCTCACGCAAATCAAACTCGGCGGCATTCTCGCCGACGACATGGGTCTCGGTAAAACGTTGCAGACGCTCGCGTGGCTGGCATGGCTCAAGGAGCGCAACGGCAAACACGCCAAGCCCTCGCTCGTCATCTGCCCCGCGTCCGTGCTGCACAACTGGCGGCGCGAAGCCGAGAAGTTTACACCTGGCATGAAAGTGCTCGTGCTGGAAAGCGGCGCGGCGCGTCACAATCTGCGCAAACAGATTCCGCAGCACGACCTCATCGTGACCAACTACGCGCTGCTGCGCCGCGATTTGGAGGAGTTGCAGAAGTTCGCGTTCCACGCCGTCGTGTTGGACGAAGCGCAGTTCATCAAAAACCCCGGCGCGCAGGTCACCATTTCCGTGAAGCAAATCAAGTGCGACCACAAACTCGCGCTCACCGGCACGCCGTTGGAAAATCGCCTGCTCGATTTATGGAGCATTGTGGATTTCATCCAGCCCGGCTATCTCGGCAATCAGGAACATTTCATGGAGACCTACGAAGGTCGCCTCGGCACGGACGAAAACGCCGTGTGCGAGCAACGCATTTCGCGTCGCCGCCTCGCCGCGAAGTTGCGCCCGCTGATGTTACGCCGCTTGAAAAAACACGTCGCGAAAGATTTGCCCGACCGCACCGAGCAGCGTCTCGATTGCAATCTCGGCGATGAGCAAAAGAAACTTTACCTCGCCGAGTTGCGCCGCAGCCGCGATCAAGTGATGAAAGCCGTCGAGACCGAAGGCTTGAACAAATCCAAGATGCATGTCCTCGCCGCGCTCACGCGTCTGCGCCAGATTTGCTGTCACCCGCGCCTCGTCGGCAACGATTCTGCGAGCGGCAAGACCGAGACGATGTTTGAATTGCTCGAACCGCTCATCGCGCAGAAGCAGAAAATTTTGGTGTTCTCGCAGTTCGTCCAGATGTTGCAGCTCATGGAAACCGAGTGCAAAACGCGCGGCATCAAAACGCATTTGCTCACCGGCCAGACCAAAGATCGCCAAGAAGTCGTGAACGCTTTTGCCGCCGACACCGAACCAGCGGTGTTTCTTTTGAGCCTGCGCGCGGCTGGCACGGGCTTGAATCTCATCAGCGCGAGCTACGTCGTGCTTTACGATCCGTGGTGGAATCCCGCCGTGGAAGCGCAAGCCATTGACCGCTCGCACCGCATCGGCCAGACGCACACCGTCAACGCCTATCGCCTCATCGCGCCCGGCACGGTGGAGGAAAAAATCTGGGATTTGCAACAGCGCAAAGCCCAGACCATCGGCGACGTGCTCGGCGAAGAAGGCTTCGCCCGCAGCTTGTCGCAGACGGATTTGGAGTATCTGTTCTCGGAAGAATAAAATTCTGTTCCCTTTCGCGTTCGGCGGACATTACTTGATGAATGGCTGAACTGGATGACCACCAACTACTGACCCAATTCGCGCACTGGCAATCTGAACCCGCCTTCGCCGCGCTCATCGCGCGTTACGTCAACCTCGTCCACTCCGTCGCGTGGCGGCAGACCGGCGACGCCTACGCGGCGGAAGAAATTACCCAAGCCGTCTTCATCATTCTCGCGCGCAAAGCCGGTTCGCTCGGCGGGCAAATCAGTTTGTCCGGCTGGCTGCACCAGACCGCGCGGCTCACAGCGGCGAATTATCGGCGCGCGGAAATCCGCCGCGCGCACCGCGAACAGGAGGCGTTTATGCAATCGCAACTCGACGAAGTTCATCCCGACCCCGACGCGGCTTGGCGGCAGGTCGCCCCGCTGCTCGACGACGCCCTCGGTCGGCTCGGCGACCGCGATCGCCACGCGCTTGTGCTGCGGTTCTTCGAGGGCAAAGCCTTGGCCGAAGTCGGCGTGGCCCTCGGTGCGAGCGAAGACGCCGCGAAGATGCGCGTGAACCGCGCGCTGGAAAAACTGCGGAAAATATTTACGAAGCGCGGCGTGACGCTGTCCGCCACGGCGATTGCAAGTGTGGTGGTGACGAACTCCGTGCAAGCCGCGCCGATTGGTTTGGCAAAAACAATTTCCGTCGTCGCGCTGACGAAAGGCGCGGCGGCGAGCGGTTCAACTTTAACTTTGGTGAAAGGAGCTTTGAAACTTATGGCATGGACAAAAATAAAAATGGCGGTGGTCGTGGGCGCAAGCGTGTTGCTCGTGGCGGGAACGGCGACGGTGGCGGTGAAAGCCGTCACGCACCCGAAACTTTCCGCGACGGATTTGTCGTGGCTGGACAATCCAAAATATTGGGAGCTGAACAGCGACGTGCTGAACCGGCTGCCATCAGTCTTTGTTTTGCGCCCCACAAAATTTCCACACGCAGGCGGCGGCACGATCAGCACGGGCAAGCGCGCCATCGGCGTGAAAGTCGCGCCGGAGGAGTTGCTGGCCGACGCCTACGGTTTCAACACAGCGCGGATGGTGTTCAATACGGAGTTGCCGGAAGGTGATTTTGATTTCGTGATGACGCTGCCTTACGAACCTTACAAGCCGCTGCAAGGTGAAATAAAAAAACAACTCGGCCTGACCGCGCACGCCGAGATGCGCGAAGTGGACGTGTTGCAGTTGCGTTGCAAAGTGAAGGATTCTCCCGGCATCAAACCGGGTGATAGCGGGAACACGGGGATGTCCGGGGGTA
>JBJOPC010000251.1:0-8915 GCA_046050965.1 Verrucomicrobiota bacterium
TCCTTGTCACCGCGCGCCAGCGCGAGGCCCTCCGCGACCAGCGCGCCCAACTCAAGCTCGCCGCCCAACGCCGCAAGGTCGTCCTCGAATTTCTCCACGACCTCGGCGAAGCCATCGGCACGGGCATGGACACCACGCAGTTGCTGGAAAAAATCGTCCGCTTCTCCGTTCACACCACGCAAGCCAGCGCGGGCGCGGTGTTCCTGCTGGATCGCGATGGCAAAACGCTCCGTTGCGAAACCGTCGCTGGTCCGTTCCCGCCGCCGGTGCGCCCGGAAAATTTTGCCGAAGAAAAATTCGCCGGTCGCCCCGACCAACTCGAACGCGTCACCCGCGAGCAACACATTGCCGTTGGTGCTGGCCTCATCGGCGAAGTCGCACGCACCGGTCGCCAGATTCTCATCCGCCACGCCGGACAGGACGCACGCCTGCCGCGTTACCGCGACGCCTCGTTGCAGATTCACACCGCGATGTATGTGCCGATGAAATTCCGCGACCGCACCCTCGGCGTGATGGTCGTGGTCAACAAACACGCGGACGAACTCGAAAAGATTTTCACCAGCGGCGATTTGTTCCTGCTCGATTCCGTCGCCACGCACGGCGCGATTTCGCTGCACAACGTGGAAATTTACAAACAACGTGAGTTGCAGCGCGCGCTCGAAGCCGACATCCGCACTGCGAGCGAAGTGCAAAAACTTTTGTTCCCCGCGCACCCGCCCGTCGTGAACAATTTCGACATCGCCACGCTCAACCAGCCCGCGCAACAAGTCGGCGGCGATTACTTCGACTTCGTGCCGCTCGACGATTCGCGCGTGGGCATTATCATCGCCGACGTTTCCGGCAAAGGTGTTTCCGGCGCACTGCTCATGGCGACGTGCCGCGCGATTCTCCGCCAGCAATGCGCGCAAAACAGTTCGCCCGCCGCCGTGCTGGGCAATCTCTACCGCCGCCTCGTCGCGGATTTGCCGGAGGACAAATTCATCACGCTCATCTACGGCATTCTCGACGGCGACGCCCGCACGTTCAAGTTCGTCCGCGCCGGCCACGACCCCGCGCTCTGGTTTCACAGCGCGACCGGTGACGTGGAACAACTTTCGCCCAAGGGAACCGCGCTCGGTCTCACGCGCACCGACCAGTTCGAGCGCAACTTGCAAGAGCGCGAACTCTCCCTCGCGCCCGGCGACATCCTCGTGCTCTACACCGACGGCATCACCGAACCCGTCGCGGCGGACGGCGAGGAATTTGGCCGCGACCGCCTCGCCCGCATCATCAACGAAAAATCCGCTGCCACCGCCAACCAAATCTCCGACACCATCGTCGCCCGCGTCTGCGAATTCACCGGCGACGTGCCCCCGCACGACGACCGCACGTTAATCGTCATCAAAGCCATTTGAAATTATGAGCGACTTCAAATTCACCTGCCCGCTGTGCAACCAACACATCACCGGCGACGACGCGTTGCGCGGCCAGAAAATTCCCTGCCCCGGTTGCGCCGCCGAAATTACCGTGCCGAAACCCTTCACCGCCGAAGACGCCGAAGACGAATCCAGCGGCGAACACGACGAGACGCGCCAGCTTCCCAGCCACCAGCGCGTCCGCGCCGAACTCGCCGCGCGCCTCGCCGCCGAGCAGCCCGCCGCCGCGCCCGCGCCTGCGGAAAAAGGCTTGGGCGGCGCGCTCAAATCCCTCGTGTTGACCGTTCTCATCTGGGTCGTCGTGCTGAGCGCTGCGCTCGGCGTCGTCTGGCAATTCGCCCGGCACAGCGGCCAACGCGCGGCCAACGAAAAACAAGCCGCCGAGCAAGCTGCCCTCGCCGCGTTGCAGAAAAAAGATTCACCCGAACTGCAAGCCGCCGACAAACTCGTGCGCGATGAAATGTTCGCCGTCGTGGAAGCCAAGAAAAAATATCAAGCCGCCGTCAAAGCCCAAGCCGACCTCAAACGTTCGCTACGCGGCCAAACCCTTGACACCACCGCGCAAGCCGAGGCCGACGGGAAAGTAAAAATCGCCGATGCCGAAGTGGACGCCGCCAGCGACACCATGATGAAAGCCTACAAATCCTTCGACGCCCAAATCGAAGACTACAAAAAACTCGGCGGCACGATTGACTACCGCGCCAAGCTGCCATGAAACCACTTTCGTGCATGATCATTGCGGGCGAGGCAAGCGGCGACCAACTCGCGGCGGAGCTGGTCGTGGCGTTGCGCGCCACGCCGGAGCTGCGCGCGCAACCGTTTCCCGCCAAGTTTTTCGGTGCGGGCGGTTCGCGCATGGCCGACGCCGGCGTGGAACTGGCGTTCGATCTCACGCAGCACGCGGTCATCGGCATCTCGGACGTGGTGAAAAATTATTTCAAGTTCCGTCGCTTGTTTCACCGCCTGCTCAAGCTCGCGATGGAACGCCAGCCAGACGTCATCGTCTGCGTGGATTTTTCCGAGTTCAACTTGAACTTCGCCCACGCGGTGAAAAATCTCGTGCGCGGGCAGCGCGGGCACTTCAGCAACTGGAATCCCAAAATCGTGCGCTACGTTTCGCCGCAAGTTTGGGCGTCGCGGCCCGGGCGCGCGGCGAAACTCGCGGCGGATCACGATTTGTTGTTGAGCATTTTTCCGTTCGAGCGCGAATGGTTTGCTGCGCGCACACCGAAGCTGCGCGTCGAGTTCGTGGGGCATCCGATGGTCGGACGTTACCGCTCCATGCGCGCGCCGATGTTGCCGCCGGTGCTAGACGCCCACACGCTGGTGTTGTTGCCCGGCAGTCGCAAAAGCGAATTGCAAAAACATCTGCCCGCGATGCTCGGCGCGGTGAAAATTCTCCGCACGAATTTTCCGAAGCTGAAAACGAAAATGGTTTTGACCAACACCGCGCTCGCAGCGCAGGCGCGCGAACTCGGCGTCGGCAAAGAGTTGGAAATCCAAATCGGAAACTTGCCCGCCGCGTTGCTCGAAGCCGACGTCGCGCTCGCCAGCACCGGCACGGTAACGATGGAGTGCGCGTTTTTCGGCGTGCCGACGGTGGCGTTCTATAAAACCTCGTGGCTCACTTACCGAATCGCCAAGTGGCTGGTGACGGTGAAACATCTGGCGATGCCGAACATTTTGGCAGGCGAAGAAATTTACCCGGAACTTGTGCAGAAAAAATTCACGGCAGAAAATCTCGCGGCCAGAACTGCGGAACTGCTGCGCGATGAACCGCGACGGTTGCAGATCAAAACCAAACTTGAAGCCATCGTCGCCACGCTTGGCGAACCCGGCGCGAACCACCGCGCCGCGCGGGCAGTGGTGAGTTTGTTGAGGTGAGCTTTCAAATCTTCAGTTGGCTACGCCTTGCCTTGGTTCCGTAGGAACCTCTGACAATAGCCCGGCGTTTTAACGCCGGGGCGCTGCCGCACGGGCATGAGTCCCGCAGGGACAGCTGAACTTGGTTGCACTAATTTTCAGCCGTTCCTTCGGAACTCGCCCGCCGGTGATTCGTTCCCGGCGTTGAAACGCCGGGCTATTTTCAAATGTCCCTGCGAGACACAGATCCGCGCCTCACTTCGCCGCCGCCAGCACGGCGGCCACCACGCGCTCCACGCTGATGCCGTTCATGCAGCGGAAATCAATCGGGCATTCGCGCAGAAAACACGGCGCGCACGGCGCGTCTGATTTCAACAGCATGTGGCGCAGTGCGGCGTTACCGACCTCTGACCTCTGATCTCTGACCTCTGGCATCCCCGGTCCGGTCAACTCCGGCGAGGTGCTGCCGAACGGCACGACGACCGGCGTTCCTAGCGCAGCGGCGACGTGCATCGGGCCGGTGTCGTTGGTCAAGACCACGCGGCAAAGTTTGAGCAAGGCCATCAGTTCGCGGAGCGTGGTTGCGCCGGACAAGTTTTGAGTTTTGAGTTTTGAGTTTTGAGTTGCGGCGGCAATTTTTCCCGCGAGCTCGCGGTCGTTTTTGCCGCCGAAGATAAGCCAGTGGCAATTAGTTTGCGCCTGGATTTCGCGGGCAGCGGCGAGGAATTTTTCCGCCGGCCAACGCTTGGCCGCGCCGTATTCCGCGCCGGGATTCAGTCCAAAAATCGGCGCGGTGATTTGTGCGAGGCCAAATTTTTCCTTCGCCGCTGCAATTTCCTCCGGTAGCACCGCGAGCTGTGGCGCGAGTGGTTCCGGGTTCGCGCCGAGCGCAGCGGCGAGGTGGAGATATTCGTGGAGTTGGTGAGCGGCGGGGGCGGGAGTTGGGAGTTGGGAGTTGGGAGTTGGGGCGGCGAGCAGTTGCTGGATTTCGGCGAGCGAGCGTTTGTGCATCTGGACGTGGCCGGGGGGCGTGGGGATGGCGCGGGTGAGGAAAAAATTCCGCCACGCGCGAGCGTAGCCGATGCGCTGCGGGATGCGCGCGAGGAAAACTTCCAGCGCACTGCGCGGCGAGTTCGGCAACACGAGCGCGAGGTCGAAATTTCCGGCGCGCAGTTTTTTACTGACGCGCCAAACCGAATCTTCGGCGGTGAACGAAATGATTTCGTCCACGGCAGGATGGTGCAACCAAAGTTCGCGTAATTTTTCCGCCGTGAGCAGCGTGATGTGGGCGGTGGGAAATTGTTCGCGCAGTCGCAGCAGCGCGGGTGTGGTCATGACGGCGTCGCCCAGCCAATTCACGCCGCGCACCAAAATGCGGCGCGGAGGAGTTGGGAGTTGGGAGTTGGGAGTTGGGGAATTCATACAGCGTCGTCGGCTTTTCCTTCTGGCTCCTGAATTCTGACTTCTGGATTCTGCACACGCATCCGCTCCGGTTTCCAGCGGTTGTGCACCCAGAACCAGTTGGCGGGATCGCGGCGGATGGCGGTTTCAAACGCGCGGTTCACGTCGGTCATGATGGCTTCGAGCGAACGGGGTTGGCCGTTTTCAACCGTGGGAATTTCATCGCCGACTTCAATCTCCCAGCGCGCGAGGCCGGTGCGGAAACAAATCGAAGAATGCAGCGGGCAACCGTAGCGCAACGCGAAGACGGCGGGCGCGGCGGAGGTTGAACAAGTGTGACCGAGAAACGGCAGGCGCAGACCGTTCATGCCGGCGTGTTGATCGGCGAGCAGGCCGAGGAGGAGGCCGGTGTCGCTCATGGCGGTTTTAAGCGCGGCGGCTTCGGTGCGCCGCTCAAAGAAGCGGCAACCGGTGCGCGCGCGCAATTCCTGCATGAGGCGGTTGAGTCCGGGCTGGCGCAGGCCGCGATAGGTCGTGGCGCATTTGAAGACGGGGACGAATTCGCCAAAGCGCGCGTAGAGTTCGAAGTTACCGAAATGGCCGATAGCAAAAATGCGGCTCTGCGGCCCGGCGTTGGACTCGTGCGCGAGAATTTTTTCTGCGCCGGTGAAAACAAAGTGCGGGAGCATGGCGGGCGCGGGCATGACGGCGGTTTTCAGCGCGCAAGCGAAATTCTCGCCGAGCCGTTTGAAATTTTCTTGGGCGAGCGCGTGAAGTTCGGTTGGAGATTTTTCGGCGGCAAAGCAGAGCGTCAGGTTTTTCAGCGCCACGCGGCGATGCCGGGCGTCCAGCCAGAATGCCAGCGCGCCGCAGCCGCGCCCGAGCCGCGCGACGACGCGCAGCGGCAACGCCTGCACGAGCGCAACAAGGGTGCGGGCGAAAAGGTAGAGCAAGGTGTCCATCAGAGCGGGAAATTGTTAACCACGAAACACACGAAACACACGAAAAGAAAAACAGTTACAGGTTGAAAGTTGAAGGTTGAAAGTTTTCTGACGCGAAGCCGACCCGCTTTAACTTTTGCCATCGCGGCTGTCGCTGTTACTTTCCCGCGCATGAAAAAAACGAAGTTGCCCGCCGCCGCCAGTGCGATGCTGCACGACGCGCAGAGTTCGCGGGATCACCGCGAGCTGCGGATTGACAAGGTCGGTGTGCGCGGGTTGCGATTTCCCATCCAAGTGCGCGACCGCACGCGCCGTGTGCAGAACACGGTGGCGACGCTGGGGATGTTCGTGGACTTGCCCAAGGAATTCAAAGGGACGCATATGAGCCGCTTCGTGGAAGTGCTCAACGCGCATGGCAACGTCATCCACGTTGAGAACATCGAAGACATCTTGCGCGAGTTGCAGCAGAAACTTCACTCGGCGACATCGCATCTGGAGATTGAGTTTCCGTATTTCATGTCGAAAAAATCGCCGGTGTCGCGCAAGGCGAGCTTGATGGATTACGTCGCGCGGTTCGACGCGTCGGCCTGCGGCAAGGAAATTGACTTTGTGCTGACCGTGAAGGTGAACGTGACGACGCTGTGTCCTTGCTCGAAAGCGATTTCGCGCCACGGCGCGCACAACCAGCGCGGCGAGGTGACGGTGGCGTTGCGGTTCAAGAAAATTGTCTGGATTGAGGAAGTCATCGCTATCGTCGAAGCGTCCGCTAGCTCGGAACTTTACGCGTTGTTGAAACGGCAGGACGAAAAAGCTGTGACGGAGCGCGCCTACGAAAATCCGGTGTTCGTCGAGGATCTCGTGCGCAACGTCGCGCTGCGGCTCAACGCGCATCCGCTCGTGACGTGGTATCGCGTCGAGGCGGAGAACTTCGAGAGCATCCATAACCACAACGCCTACGCCTGCATTGTGAAAGACGGCGCAACCGGTGCTGAAACCACGCGCGGCACAACCTGAAAAAAGGGAAAATTTTTGTGGCGCAAAAAGTTTTGTTTGCTAGAGTCACCCGCCCTGAAACAGGGGAATTGCGCCGTAACTGACTTTGTCAGCCGGTTTTTAGAAAAATTTTAGCTGTGACGCCCAAGAAAAAAATTGTGAAGAAGTCCGCTGGTAAACCGCACACCACGACGGCGGCGGCCATCCTTGGTCGTCCCGTCGTGCAAAAAGTCGGCACGGTTGCCCGCCCCGGTGGCGCGGTGAAGATTAAAGCCGAGTGGCAGAAATTTTACGCGCGCCTATTGGAGTTGCGCGAACAGTTGTTGCACCAGATGGACGGGCTCGCGAAAGAATCCGCGCAAGAGATGGCCGGCTACAGCCTGCACATGGCGGATTCCGGCACGGATAATTTTGACCGCGATTTCGCGTTAAGCCTGTTGTCGTCCGATCAAGACGCGATTTACGAGATTGAAGAAGCGCTCAAACGGATTGAGCGGAATACTTACGGCGTGTGCGAATTGACCAACAAGGTCATTCCCAAGACGCGCCTCGAAGCGATTCCCTGGACGCGCTTCACGGTGGAAGCCCAAGCGCAGCTCGAACGCGAAGGCGCGCTCCGCTCCCGTCGGCTCGGCACGCTCGGCTCGGTGGATATGGTCGGCAGTGTGGAGACCGAAGAATCCGACCACGACGAACCCGAAGAAAAACCCGCTGCAAAGGAAAAGGAATAATTTATGGCCCGTGAAACCATCACCCTCGAATGCTCTGAAGCGCGCAAAGAAGGCAAATCGCCTTCCCGCTACATGGGCACCCGCAACAAAAAGCTCAAGACTGAAAAGCTCGCGCTTATGAAATACAACCCCGCGCTCCGGCGCCATACCTTGCACAAGGAGATTAAATAATTTATGCCCCGCAAAACCAATACCGAGAAAGAAAAGCGCGGCTCCCGCAAAGGCTCCACCGAGCGTCGCACACCGCGTCCGAAGCCGAAGATTGACTTCACCATTGACGCGCTCGACTACAAGAACGTCACCCTGCTCAAGACCTTCGTCACCGAGCAAGGCCGCATCTTGCCGCGCAAATACACCGGCCTGCCCGCGCCGTTCCAACGCAAGATGACCAAGTCCATCAAGCGCGCCCGCCAGATGCTGTTGATGAAATAATTTTCCGCGAAGCGATTCGCGCCACGAACGAGCCACGCATCTGCGTGGCTTTTTCTTTTTCAGGCTGAACCTTAAAAATCCGTTGTCACCCCGCGCTAAAACAGTAGCATCGCCGCCCGCTGATTGCGGAAAACCAACCATGAAAAATTTCAAACTCGCAGCGCTCGCCGGCGATGGCATCGGCCCGGAAGTCATGCGCGAAGCCATCAAAGTTTTGCGCGCCACGGAAACCAAGTTCGGCTTCACGTTGCAAATCACCGAAGCGCCCGTCGGCTGGGCGGGCATTGACGCCGCTGGCAAAGCGTTGCCCGACGCCACGCTCACGCTCTGCAAAAACTCCGACTCCATCTTGTTCGGCTCCGTCGGCCTGCCCGACCGCGACCCGACGATTCCCAAAGAGGAACGCCCCGAACGTGCTGCCTTGCTGCGGTTGCGGAAAGAGTTCGGTTTGTTTGCGAACTTGCGCCCCGTCTCGCTGCCGAAAGTTTTGTCGCACGCCTGCCCGCTCGCAAAAGAGCGGCAGGGCGACGGCATTGATATTCTCGTCGTGCGCGAACTGACGGGCGGAATGTATTTCGGCCAGCCGAAGAAAACCGAAGACCTCGGCGGCGGCAATTCCCGCGCAACCGACACGATGGTCTACACCACGCCGGAGATCGAGCGCATCGCGCACGTCGCGTTCAAGGCCGCGCGGTTGCGCCGCAAGAAACTGACGAGCATTGACAAGGCGAACGTGCTGGAGAACGGAATTTTGTGGCGCGAAGTCGTCACGCGCGTCGGCAAAAATTATCCCGACGTGACGCTTGAACATATGTTCGTGGACAACGGCGCGATGCAACTCATGCTGCGCCCCACGCAGTTCGACGTGATGCTTTGCGAAAATATGTTCGGCGACATCTTGAGCGACGAAGCGGCGGCGCTCGGCGGTTCGCTGGGAATGTTGCCCAGCGCGAGTTTGGGCGCGACGAATGGGAATCAAACCTTCGGCTTCTACGAACCTGCGGGTGGCACGGCGCCGGACATCGCCGGGAAAAACCTCGCCAACCCCATCGCGCAAATTCTGTCGTCCGCGATGATGCTGCGAAACAGCTTCGGTTTGAATGACGCGGCAGCGGCGATTGAACACGCCGTGGCCAGGG
>JBJOPC010000252.1:0-4647 GCA_046050965.1 Verrucomicrobiota bacterium
GACAAGCTCGTCGAAGGCAAAGAGAAGCTTTACGATTTTTATCGCGAACAAGGTTACATTGATTTCGAGATCAAAGATGTTCAACTGACTTACCCCACGCCGTCGCGCGTCCTCATCAAAATCATCATCACCGAAGGCAAGCCTTACAAACTTGGCTCCATCAGCATCAAGGGCAACACCCTCGCCACCGCTGACCAACTCATTGCCGCGTTCCCGATGAAAGTCGGCGACACCTTCACGCCCAAAGGCATCACCGGCGATTCCGATTCCATCGAAGCCTTCTACGGCTCGCGCGGCTATATTGATGTCGTCACCTCCACCGGCAAACTCCGCGTCCAACGCGTCCCCAACGTCGAGACCGGCACGATGGATGTCGCCATCGAAATCGAAGAAGGCCAGAAATCGCTCGTGGAAAAAATTGAAATCCACGGCAACGCCAAAACCAAAGACCGCGTCATCCGCCGCGAACTCGCTGTCACGCCCGGCGAAACCTTCGACATGACCCGCGTCAAGTTGAGCAAGACGCGTTTGGACAATTTGCAATACTTCGAGAAGGTCGAAGCCAACCCCGAACCCACCGACATTCCCAACCGCAAAAACCTCCTCGTCGAAGTCGAAGAAAAATCCACCGGCAATATCAGCCTCGGCGCCGGGTTCAGCTCCGTGGATTCCTTCCTCGGCTTCGCCGAAGTCAGCCAAGGCAACTTTGATTTGTTCAACCCGCCCAACTTCACCGGCGGCGGCCAGAAAGCCCGTCTCAAAGTTCAGCTCGGCGCGAAACGTCAGGACTATGAAGTCGGTTTTATTGAACCGTGGTTCCTTGGCCGCAAGCTCGCGCTCGGCGTAGACCTCTACCGTCACCAATTGAATTTCCAAAGCATCGGCAATCTCTACAACGAAAGCCGCACCGGTGCGCGCGTGAGTTTGACCCGCGCGCTCGGCAGCGACTTCCTCATCGGCAGCGTCAGCTACACGCTCGAAGATGTCGGCATTGACAGCGTGCCGACCAACGCGCCCACTTCCATTCTGGCGGAACGCGGCGATAAAATCCTGCATCGTTTCGGCGGCTCGCTCGCTTACGACACCCGCGCGGGCTATTTCGATCGCATTCCCACGCGTGGTCAACGCACCGAACTTACCGGCGAATTCGTCGCGGGCGGCGCGCAGTTCTACAAAGTGGAACTCAAAACCGCGTGGTATATCAAAGGCCCGATTGAAGGCCACGTTCTCGAACTTACCGGACGCACCGGCATTGCCGACAGTCTCAGCGGCGGCGGCATTCCGTTCTACGAACGCTACTATCTTGGTGGCCTCTACTCACTGCGCGGTTACGAATACCGCAGCGTCGGCCCGCAAGAAGCGTGGACTAATTACACTTCAACGCTGGCAAATGGAACCAATCTCCCGTCGGTTTATACCAACGCGCCCGGCGGCACCTCCTACGAACCCATCGGTGGCAACACCTACTGGTTCGCCTCCGCTGAATATAGTTTGCCGCTCATTGATAAACTCCGCCTCGCCGCGTTCTACGACATCGGCGGCATCGAGTCCCGCACCTTCAACTACAAATTCAACCACTACACCGACGACATCGGCATCGGCCTCCGCCTCAACCTGCCCATCGGCCCGCTGCGTCTCGACTACGCCTTCCCCATCCAGCACGACCCGGGAACCGGCGGTTCCGGACGCTTCCAATTCGGCGTCGGTTACACGCGCGAGTTTTAGTTTGAACACGCGCCGCCGCCACTTGTCCATTTTGCCAAGCTGATTTAACCAACATGAAAAAACTCATCGCCCTCATGGCCGTCACCGGCCTCGTGCTCACCGCCACCGTCACCACCGCCCACGCGGAAACCAAACTTGGTTTGATTGACCTTCAGAAAGTTTTCGACAGCTACTGGAAAACCAAAGAAGCCGACGCCGCGCTCAAAGAAAAAGCCGCCGAGATGGACAAGCAATACAAGTCCCTCACCGACGATTGGCAGAAATCCCGCGACGAATTCCAGAAGCTCGCCATCTCCGCCAACGACATGGCCGTTTCCGCCGACGAACGCGACAAGCGCAAAAAAACTGCCGACGCCAAGCGCCTCCAAGTGGTCGAAGCCGAGAACACCATTGAGAGCTTTAAGCGCAGCGCGGGCGCGACGCTCGACGAAAAGAAGAAACAGATGCGCGACAAAATCCTCGTCGAAATCCGCGCCGTCGTGGACGCCAAAGCCAAGTCTGCCGGTTACTCCCACGTCCTCGACACCGCCGCGCAGAGCATCAACGCCACGCCCATCCTCCTCTACACCACCGGCGAAAACGAAATGACCGACGCCGTCCTCGCTGAGCTGAACGCCACCGCACCGAAGAAATAACCGACGAACCAATTTAAGCCACCACCAAAATCCCCGCTGACGCCAGCGGGGATTTTTTTTTACCGCAACCGTCGCCGTCCTGATTCACGAACGCAACCGCGCACTGACCGCCATGCGTTTGCCGAAACGCGGCGCACGTTTCTCCCTCTCCCAGCGGGAGAGGGTGGGGTGAGAGTGCGTCACCAATTCACACCGCAGAATTTAGCCGGACGCCTATCACTCTGCCGGAGAAATTTTCAGCGAGCCGCTTTTCAGTCCCGCCGCTTTGGCAGTGACGGTGAACGCGTTGAATTTCATCTTGAACATCGTCCCGGAAATTTTCACGAATGCCACCGCTGCGCCGTGATACGCGTGGCGTTGCGTGGCTTGAAAGCTTTCGTTGCTGTCATTGTCGCCGTTATCTACGGCGGCAACGACGCCGGGGCCGGTGACGCTGAACGAAATCAAATCATCGGCGCGCGGGACGGGAACGCCGTTTGTATCCACGACGGTTGCGCGAACGATCGCCACATCATTCCAAGAAGTTCCGAGTTTCGAGTTTCTGGTTTCGAGTTGAATCGCAGCGGGCGCGCCAGCGGTGCGGAGTTCGTCGGTCGCCACGACTTTGCCGCCGTTCTTCGCGACAGCTTTGAGCGAGCCGGGTGTGAACGGGATTTTCCAAACACGCGGCGTGGCGTCGGCGTTGATTTTTTTTGCACCCAGTGACTTGTCGTTCAGGAACAGTTCGACCTCCTCGCAGTTGGAATACGCCTGCACACTCTCGTCGTGCGGCGCGGGATTGCGCGGCGTCCAGTCGGCAAACTCCACCTGCGTGTGCAACTCCGCGCCGCCGTAGCCGGGGTCGGTCGGCAGCTTGTCATCGGGCGCGACGCGGCGGCAAATGGATACCATCGGCGTCTCGCTCCACCAGCTTTGCCGCTCGAACGCCCTCGGTTTAATCGCGCCGGTGCGGTCGAGCAAGCCGGACGCGTGGGCGACGCGCGGCCATTGTTTTGACTCGCCCAGATAATCCACGCCCGTCCAAAGAAATTGTCCGGCGTGCGAAGGATGGTCACGGAGATTCAACCAAGTCTCGCGGTCGTGACGTTGTTCGGTGCCGATGATTTTGCGCGTGGGCTTGGCGCGCTGCGCGGCGAGCAATTCCGAATCGCGATAATTCGTGCCGACAACATCGAGCGCGTCGGCGAGGCCGTTGGTGTAATCACCGCTGGTGTTCGGGCGGAACAACGCCTGCGTGACGGGACGCGTGGGATCGTTTTCGTGACAGACTTCGACGAGGCGCTGGGCAATCGGCAGCGCGAGCGCGGGCTGCGGCGTATCGTGGATTTCGTTACCGATGCTGTAGAGAATCACGCTAGGATGATTGCGGTCACGGCGCACGGTGTCGGCGGCATCGCGCGACGACCACTCGTTGAAATCAAGATGGTAATCGAAGGAAGTTTTTCCCACCGTCCAACAATCGAAGAACTCGTCCATCACGAGAAAGCCCAGACGGTCGCACAAATCCAGAAACTCCGGCGCGGGCGGATTGTGCGCGGTGCGGATGGCGTTGACGCCAAGCGAACGCAACGTGGTCAAACGGTCTTCCCAAATCGCCAGCGGAACCGCCGCGCCGAACGCGCCGCCGTCGTGATGCAGGCAGACGCCTTTGAGCACAACTTTTTTGCCGTTCAGCACGAAGCCTTGCTCCGGCGTGAACTCGGCGGTGCGGATGCCCACAGTCATTTTGACAAAATCAATCATCTGTTTGTTGGAATGAAGTTGGGAAATGACTTGATAGAGTGCTGGGGTTTCCGTGTTCCAAAGTTTGGGTGCAGGCACGACAAGTTCCTGTGTGAGCGTGATGCTGCTGTGCGCGGCGAGAATTTGCGGCGGGGTGCGGTTGCCGACAATTTTTCTACCGCTGTCTGCCTGACAAACCAAAGTTTGCAGGTTGATTTCGCGCGCCGTATTCCACTCGTTCGTGATGGTGGTCTGCACCCGCACAACGGCGGAAGTCACGGTGACGACGGGCGTGGTGACGATGGGATTCCAGTCGGTTAAATGAACTTGCGAAACAAAACAGAAACGCATTGGCCGGTAAATGCCCGCACCGGAATACCAGCGGGAAGCAGGTTGTGCGGAAGTGTCACAACGCACAACGAGCGTGTTGGTTTGCGTCGTCGAAACGTAAGGCGTGAGGTCGTAGGAAAAACCGACGTAGCCGTTCGGACGATGTCCGAGCAAGTGTCCGTTGAACCACACGTCGCTGTTTTGCATGACGCCGTCAAACTCAACGAGCATTTTG
>JBJOPC010000253.1:0-5617 GCA_046050965.1 Verrucomicrobiota bacterium
CACCCGAGCCGGCGAAGCGTGTGCTCGCACCATTCATTACCACGGTGCTGGCGTTGCCGGTGAACGTGCCGTTGTTCGTCCAGTTGCCGCTGTTCGTGAGGGTGAACGTGCCGCCGTTGAACGTCGCGCCTGCCGCGAGCAGGGTGCTGCCG
Organism: Verrucomicrobiota bacterium; assembly: GCA_046050965.1. Taxonomy (GTDB): domain Bacteria; phylum Verrucomicrobiota; class Verrucomicrobiia; order Limisphaerales; family JAFMIX01; genus JAFMIX01. The sequence continues at coordinate 153 of JBJOPC010000253.1, forward strand.
GAGACGGTGAGGTTGGAGCCGGCAGTGAACGAGACCGTCGCGCCGGATGCGGCACCTGCCGTGAGGTTGCCCGCGATGGTGAAGTTGGTGGCGGGGAAAAGTTTTGAGCCTGCGCCGACAGTATTGGTCAGAGTGAGGTTGCCGTAAGTTTTGGCGACGACGAGTTGGTTGGTTCCGGCGTATTCGACCGTGCCCGCAGCGTTGATGGTGTAGGTGGTGTAGTTCGTGGGAAAATTATTTGTGCCGGTGAGCCGCAGCTTCGCACCGTTGATAATGGTAAGTGTGCCACCGTTGGTGGTCGTGGCACGGTTCGCCGTGAAGTCACCAAGGTCAAGTGTGCCGGACGCGAGATAGAGGAGACCGCGCGACGCGGTGGCGGCATTGAGCCCGGGCAAGTTGTTCGTGAGCGACTTGATGGTGTTCGTGCCGCTGATGCGCAGGGTGCTGTAGGCGAGATTGCCCGCGATCGTTTGGTTGGCATTCGTCGCTGCGTATTCCACGGTGCTGCCCGCGTTGAGTGTGATGGTGTTGGTGAGCGGATAATTTCCCGGGAACGTAGTGGCCTTCACTTGCAACGTGCCGCTGACGGTGAGTTTGCCCACGCCGGTCACGGTGAACGTCGGTGACTCGTTCGGGTTGAGCGTGCCGCTGACAGTGAGGAGGTTGGTGACGACGACGTTGGTGTTGAGCGTGGTGGCGCTGCCGGAGTTGATGGTGAGCTTGGCGAATCTGGCCGTGCCGTTGATGGTCTGGTTCGTCGTGCCACCGAACGCGACGAGCGCGGAAGTGTTGGTGGCGATGTAGCTGCCGGAGTTGGTCCAACTGCCTTTGACGGTCAGCGTCTTGGTGGTGTTGTGAATCAACGTGCCGTTGGCGGCGATGACAATGTTGCTGTAAGCGGTGAGCGTGTATTTTACGTTGAGTGTGGCGGCAATCGCGCCGCCGAGCGTGAGCGATCGGCAATTGGCGGTGGCAGTGCCGCCAGTGGTCGGCTGAAATGCGCCGGTGAAATTCACATCGCCGATAATCGTATCGGTATTGGTCGCAGGCACCCCAGCGGTCCAGTTCGTAGCGTCATACCAGTTGGTGCTGGTTGTGCCTTTCCACGAAGTCTGGGCGAACGCGGCGGACGCGGTGAGCGCGAGAACGCTGGCGAGAATTTTTATGACGCGGACAAAGTTCATTTGGTTCGTAAGATGTCGGGCTACAGCAAATGAAAACGGTGAACCAAACCGTCCCCCCACGATGCTGCGCCCAACATCGGCGCAAGCCTTCGCAGGGGTTGTGCCAAGTGCCACGGGTGGCTTTGAATCACCGCAAACCGCAGGTTTATGCGCGCTTTCAGAGAATAACCGCCACAGCCTTACCCAGCCTGTCTCGCTCCAAGACAGCGAGGTGGGTCAAGCACTGGAAAATTTCCGGGAAACCGGCGCGAAAACATTTGTCCGAATGCCCGGCGTTTTGGCAGAGTCTGCGCGCGTCCGTCTAAAAACATTTTATGCAAAAAACTTCCACCCGCAGCTCCCTCAAGGTCAACGCCCCCGTCAACCGTCTCGTTGGCGAAATGCCCAAGGTCGGCATTCGCCCCACGATTGACGGTCGGCTCGGTGGTGTCCGCGAATCGCTCGAAGCGACCACGATGGCGATGGCGCGCAACGTCGCCAAGCTCATCTCGTCCACGCTGCGCCATGCGAACGGGCTGCCGGTCGAGTGCGTCCTTGCCGACTCGTGCATCGGCGGCGTGACGGAGGCGGCGGCGACGGCGGAGAAATTCCGCAAGGCGGGCGTAGGCGTTTCGCTCACGGTCACGCCGTGCTGGTGCTACGGCTCGGAAACGATGGACATGGACCCGCACACGCCGAAAGCCGTATGGGGATTCAACGGCACCGAGCGCCCCGGAGCGGTATATCTCGCCGCCGTGCTCGCGGGGCACACGCAGAAGGGTTTGCCGGCGTTCACAATTTACGGGCGCGACGTGCAGGACGCTGGTTCGACGGAAATCCCAGCGGACGTGCGCGGGAAAATTTTGAGCTTCATCAAGTCCGGTCTAGCCGTGGCGACGATGCGCGGGAAAAGTTATTTGTCCGTCGGCGGCGTCTCGATGGGCATCGCGGGTTCGATTGTCGGGCAGGACTTTTTCGAGGATACGCTCGGGATGCGCGTCGAGTGCGTGGACATGACGGAAGTGGTGCGGCGCATCGAGGAAAAGATTTATGACGAGGCGGAGTTCAAACGCGCGCTGGCGTGGGTGAAGCAGAATTGTCCCGAAGGCAAGGACTACAACGGCAAGCCGCGCTCGCGCAAACGCAAGGACTGGGAATGGGAGTTCGTGGTGAAGTCCGCGATGATCGTCCGCGACTTGATGATCGGCAATCCGCGCCTCAAGCAGCTCGGCTTCGGCGAGGAGGCGCTCGGTCACAACGCGATTCTCTCCGGCTTCCAGGGTCAGCGGCATTGGACGGACCATTATCCCAACGGCGATTTCCTTGAAGCGATCCTGAGTTCGTCATTCGACTGGAACGGCATCCGCGAGCCACTGCTCGTGGCGACGGAGAACGACGCGCTCAATGGCGTGTGCATGTTGCTCGGCCATCTGCTCACGGACACGGCGCAGATTTTTGCCGACGTGCGGACGTATTGGAGCCCGAGCGCGGTCAAGCGCGTAACGGGGCAATCGCTCACTGGCGCGGCTGCGCCCGGCCTGCTGCATCTCATCAACTCCGGCGCGGCGGCGCTCGACGGCTGCGGCGCGCAGACGCGCGACGGCAAACCCGCGATGAAACCGTTCTGGGAAATCTCTCCGAAGGAAGCGCAAGCCTGCCTCGCCGCGACGACATGGCCGCCCGCGATTTCAGAATACTTCCGTGGCGGCGGTTTCTCCTCGGCCTACGGCACGCGCGCGACGATGCCCACGACGATGTTCCGCATCAACATGGTCAAAGGCCTCGGTCCGGCGTTGCAGATCGCCGAGGGACATTTTCTAGATTTGCCGAAGGAAATTTATTCCGTGCTGGAAGCGCGCACGAATCCGACGTGGCCGTCGCACTGGTTCGTGCCAACGCTGACGGGCAGGGGCGTGTTTCGCGACGTGTATTCCGTGATGAACGCGTGGGGCGCGAACCACGGCACGATCAGCTACGGCCACATCGGCGCGGAACTCATCACGCTTGCCGCGATGCTGCGCATCCCGGTCTATATGCACAACGTGGCAGAGGAAAAAGTTTTCCGCCCGAGCGCATGGACGACGTTTGGCACGGCGGACTTGGAAGGTGCTGACTTCCGCGCGTGCAAAAACTTCGGGGCATTGTATCGCAAGGTGTGAACGAAGTTGTCATCCACACCGACGGCGGTTGCGAAGGGAATCCCGGCCCCGGCGGCTGGGCGGCGGTGCTGCGTTGCGGCGCGCAGACGTGGGAAATTTCCGGTGGTGAAATCGCCACGACGAACAACCGCATGGAACTCACTGCCGCCATCCGTGCGTTGCAGGCATTGCGCGAACCGTGCGTCGTGCAGTTGTTCACCGACTCGCAGTATTTGCGGCAAGGCATCACTGCGTGGATTGCGTCATGGAAACGGCGCGGCTGGAAAACCACGAGCAAGGAACCGGTGAAGAACGTGGACTTGTGGCAGCAACTCGACGCCGCAGCCGCGAAACATCGCATTGAATGGAAATGGCTCAAAGGCCACGCCGGTCATGCCGACAACGAATGCTGCGACGTGCTCGCGGGCGCGGAGATGGCGCGACTTCGCAAAAACCATTCCCGCGCGGAACTTCAAGCCGCGCTGGCTGACTTCAAAAAAACTGCGGCGACGCTTTCCGAAAAGTCGTCGCCGCTGTTGCTGTGAAATAATTTTACGCGCGCAGCGTGGCGGGTAACTGCGTGGTGAGCGCGGCGGTGATTTTCTCATGCGCGCCGTTCACTTCCACATCCGTCAGCGTCTTGTCCGCCGCGCGATAAGTGAACGCGTAAGCCATGCTCTTTTGCCCATCCGGCACCGACTTGCCCCGGAACACGTCGAAGAGTTCCACCGCTTCGAGGTTCGCGGCCTTCGCTTGCTTCACCGTTTGCAACACCGCTTCGTGCGTCGTGGTTTCGGCGACGAGCATCGCTACGTCACGTCGGCTGGACGGAAATTGCGGCAACGCTTTGAATGACTTGCTGGCGTTGCGGCGCGCGAGGAGCAAATCCAAGTTGAACTCTGCGAGGAAAACGCCGTCGCGCAAATCGTATTTCTTCGCGAGCGGCGGGAGCAACTGGCCGAGTTCGCCGAGCGGTAATTTTCCACCCAGCGTGACAGCGGCGGATTCCAAGAACAACGCCGTGCTGTCCGCGCGCTTGCCGAAGGCGATTCCGCGCAGCCCGAACTGCTCCAGCAAATCTTCGACGAGTCCCTTCAAATCGCTGGCGTCAAATTTCGCGTCGCGCTCGGCGCCACTCCAGAAGGGCAGGGCACGCGCGCCGGTGATGGCGAAGGCGAGGCTGCGATTTTCTTTCACCTGACCGTTTTCATTTTTGAACACGCGGCCAATCTCGAACAACGCCACGTCGTTATTTTTGCGACTGGCGTTGTGCCGTAGCGAATGAATCAAGCCCGGCAGCAAAGACGGACGCAGCACATCCATGTCGCTGCTCAACGGATTGGCGAGCAACACGGATTCCGCATTCCGTATTCCGAACTCCGCACTCGAAACGAGTGTCTGTCCCTGTGCTTCGTTCAAGCCCAACCCGGTGAGGATGCGACGCGCCTCGGAAATTTCGTCATAGACCGAATCAAAAACATTCGCGCCGAGCGCACCACGCGGTGGCGTGCTGGGGATTTTATCAATGCCGTAAAGTCGCCCGACTTCCTCGATCAAATCCACCTCGCGCTTCATGTCCACGCGCCACGACGGGATGTCAAACGTAGCTTCACCCGGTTGTTGTGCGGTCACGGTCAAACCCAGTTTGGTCAGCGATGTAACTTGATCTGCATGCGAGATGGCGACGCCGAGCAGGTCGGTCGTCTTGGAGAAATGCAGTTTGATCTGCTTGGTCTCTTTCGCTTTGGGTTGCGCGTCCACGACGCCTTCCGCCAACTGGCCGCCCGCCGTTTCCAAAATCAATTGCGCTGCGCGCTGGCTCGCCCAATCGCAGATGCCCACGTCCGCGCCGCGCTCGAAGCGGTAACTGGCATCGCTGCGCAGGCCGAGCAGCTTGCTTGTGCGGCGGATGTTCACCGGCGTGAAATACGCGCTCTCAATCAACACATCCACAGTCGAGTTGTTGATCTCTGTGTTCGCGCCGCCCATGACGCCGGCGAGTGCGATACCTTTGGTTTCGTCGGCAATCAAAAGCATTTCGTTCGTCAATGTGCGCTCCTGTTTGTCGAGCGTCTTGAATTTTTCTCCCGCTGCCGCGCGGCGCACCACGATGGTCGGCTTGCCGTCCGCGCCCTTGGCGATGAGATGATAATCGAACGCGTGC
>JBJOPC010000254.1:0-6206 GCA_046050965.1 Verrucomicrobiota bacterium
AGAGCGTGGCAGAATCGATGGTGATCTTGCGGCCCATGACCCACGAAGGATGTTTGAGGGCGCGTTCGACGGTGATCTCGGAGAATTTTTCCTTGGGCCACTCGGCCTTGTCGCGGAACGGGCCGCCGCTGGCGGTGAGCCACAACTTGCGCACGGAGGAACTCGGCTTGCCGTCGAGACATTGGAAGATGGCGGAGTGTTCGCTGTCCACGGCGAGGACTTTCACGCCGTGCTTCTTCGCCTCGCGCATCACAATCTCGCCGGCCATCACCAAAATTTCCTTGGATGCGACGGCGATGTCCTTGCCCGCGCGGATGGCGGCGAGCGCGGGTTGCAATCCCGCCGTGCCGACGATGGCGATGAGGACGATGTCGGCTTCGGGCAAGGTGGCGAGTTTCAACAAACCTTCGTTGCCGGAGAAAACTTTCACCTTCGAGCCGAAAGTGTTTTGCAACTGCGCGGCTTTCGCGGGGTCGGAAATAGAAATGACCGACGGCTGGTGCTTGCGCGTCTGCTCGGTGAGCAAGTCCATGTTGCCGCCCGCCGCGAGGCCGATGAGGCGGATTTCGCCCGGCAAATCTTCCGCGACCTTGACGGTGCTAGTGCCGATGGAACCAGTTGAGCCGAGGAGAACGACGTTTTTCATTTTTTAGCCACAGATGGACACAGATGAAACACAGATTGGAATTAAAAGACCATGCGTTTGTATTCCAATCGCTCGCGTCCGAAATTGATGAGGTAGCCAAGGACGTCGTGAATTTCAAAAGCTGCGCCGTTGAGTTGTTCGGCGATTGGGCGCAGCGAATAATTCCTGTCTCCGGTCTTTATCTGTGTTTCATCTGTGTCCATCTGTGGCTAAAAAATCAGGGATGCGTCAGCACGTGCCGCAGGTAGAGATACATGATAGGCGCGTTGAACAAAAGACTGTCGAGCAAATCGAGGATGCCGCCGATGCCGGGGAAAAAGCTGCCGGAATCTTTCACGCCCGCCTCGCGCTTGAACAGTGATTCGATGAGGTCGCCCACGACCGCTGTCATGCTCAAGATGACGCCGATGATGACCGCGTGAACCGTCGTCATGCCGTGCAACTTGTCGCCCGCGAAGTGCGCGAACGCCACGCTCGCGCCCGCCGACACGAAAATCGCGCCGCCGAAACCTTCCCATGTTTTCGCCGGACTGATGCGCGGAATCATTTTGTGTCGCCCGATGAGCGAGCCGATGGCATACGCGCCCATGTCGCTGAACTTCGTCACCAGTATAAAATACAGGACATAGAATTTTCCGTGGCCGTCAAGGCCGGGGAAGAAGTTGATTTTTTGGATGAAGTTCAGCAGCCACGGCACATACATGAGGCCGAATAGCGTCGTGGAAATTGCCAGAATTCCCGCCGTGTTGCTGCGCGAAACGAATTGCCGCACACACAAACCCAGCACGAACAAAATCAGGAAGCCGTTTTCAAAATCATTCACGCGCGCAGGCGTGTCGTGCGAGCCGAGCCAGCCTTGGAAGTGCGCGAACGTGCCGAACATGAGCAGCAAGCCCGCGCCCAACCCGCTCCATTTGAAGCAGACGAGGTCGCGCTTTTCCATCATGCCGTAGAACTCCACGAGTCCCGCCGCCGCGAGCACGGCCATGATGAAAATGAAGAAGTAATCTGCGAGCACCTTGTTGCCAGAGAACAGCGCCGCAAGGATGACCGTCCAGAGAACCAACGTGCTGGCGAGCCGACGAAAAAACACCTGCGCTTTGGACGGCGCTGCGCCGGGTTGCGCCGCTGGAGTGGGTTCTGACATCGCGCGCAAGCTAACAAGCGAAGGTGGGAAAGCCAAATTCAGTTTTGGCGGTCGCTGGACTGATTGCGAGGACACCCTTCAAAACCCACTCGCCTTTCATCGCCGCGAACTTTATTTTCCAGCAATGTCTTCGACTGAAAACCTGCTCGCGCATCCTGACCAATTTGTCCGCCGCCACATCGGCCCGAACGCCGCTGAAACCGCCGCCATGCTCACGCTGCTCGGTCACAACTCAATTGACGCGCTGACGGATGCCGCCGTGCCGAAGCAAATCCGCCTCGCTTCGCCGCTGAATCTGCCCGCCGCCCAGAGTGAAGTGGGCGCGTTGCGCGAATTGAAGAAAATCGCGGCGCAGAATCAGGTCTTCCGCTCCTTCATCGGCATGGGCTATTACGACACCATCACGCCGCCCGTCATTCAGCGGAACGTCCTCGAAAATCCCGGCTGGTATACGCAATACACGCCGTATCAGGCCGAGATTTCCCAGGGCCGTCTCGAAGCGCTGCTGAATTTCCAGACCATGGCCAGTGAACTCACCGGCCTCGACCTTGCCAACGCCTCCATGCTCGACGAAGCCACTGCTGCCGCCGAAGCCATGACGATGTCGGCGCGATTGAAAGACGGACGCAACGTATTCTTCGTTTCCGACTCGTGTCATCCGCAGACGATTGAAGTCGTCCGCGCGCGCGCCGAGGCGTTGAAGATTGAGATCGTCATCGGTAATCACGAAAACTTCGCGTTCAGCGAAAACGTTTTTGGCGCGCTCGTGCAATATCCCGATACTTTTGGTGCAATCCACAACTACGAGCCGTTCACGGAAAAAGCCCACGCCGCTGGCGCGATGGTCACCGTCGCCACGGATTTGCTCGCGCTCACGCTCATCAAGCCGCCCGGCGAATTCGGCGCGGACATCGCGGTCGGCAGCGCGCAACGCTTCGGTGTGCCCCTCGGCTACGGTGGACCGCACGCGGCATTTTTTGCGACGCGCGATGAGTTCAAACGCCAGATGCCCGGACGCATCGTCGGCGTTTCCAAAGATTCGCGCGGCAAGCCCGCCCTGCGCCTCGCGCTCGGCACGCGCGAGCAACACATCCGCCGCGAGAAGGCCACCAGCAACATCTGCACAGCGCAGGCCTTGCTCGCAAACATGGCGTCGCTATATGCCTGCTATCATGGCGCAGAAGGGTTGAAGGCGATTGCGCAACGCGTCCACTCGCTCACGCAAATTCTCGCCGCCGGCCTGACAAAACTGGGCCACAAGATTTCCGCCTCAAATTATTTTGACACGATCCGGGTTGAACTGGCCGGCAAGTCCGCTGCCGATCTTTTGAAAGTTGCCGAAGCGCACCGGATGAATTTTCGTGCGCTTGACGAAAAGACCATCGGCATCTCGCTCGATGAAGCCACAAGCGCCAGCGACGTGGCTGAGCTTTGGCAAATCTTCAACGGCGACAAGGCTTCGGCATTTACCGTTGGTGATCTTGCGTCAGCTAGGAAATCGGAAATCGGAAATCGGAAATCGTCATTCTTGGAGCACTCCGTCTTCAACCGCTACCACTCCGAAACCGAGATGCTGCGCTACATCAAGCGGCTCGAATCGCGCGACCTTTCGCTCACGGCTTCGATGATTCCGCTCGGCTCGTGCACCATGAAGCTGAACGCGGCGGCGGAAATGTTTCCCGTGTCGTGGCCGGAGTTCGCGAAGATTCATCCGTTCGCGCCCATCAAACAAACGCGCGGTTACCAGAAGATGTTTGAGCAACTTGAAACCTGGCTTGCGGAAATCACCGGGTTTGCCGGCATTTCGCTCCAGCCCAACGCCGGTTCGCAGGGCGAATACGCCGGGTTGCTCGTCATCCGCGCCTATCACGAATCACGCGGCGATGCGCATCGCAACGTCTGCCTCATCCCGACCTCGGCGCACGGCACGAACCCCGCCAGCGCCGTCATGGCCGGGATGAAAGTCGTCGCCGTCGCATGCGACACCAACGGCAACATTGACGTCGCCGACCTGCGCGCGAAGGCCGAGGCGCACAAGGCCGATCTCTCCTGCCTGATGATCACCTATCCGTCCACGCACGGCGTGTTCGAGGAAACCATCCGCGAGATTTGCGAAATCATCCACGCCAACGGCGGCCAGGTCTACATGGACGGCGCGAACATGAACGCGCAAGTCGGCCTCACCAGCCCCGGCTTCATCGGCGCGGACGTCTGCCATTTGAACCTGCACAAAACGTTCTGCATTCCGCACGGCGGCGGCGGACCGGGCGTCGGACCGATTGGCGTTGCGGAACATCTCGTGGAATTTCTGCCCGGCCACAACGTCATCAATCTCGGCGGCGAAAATCCCATCGGCGCAGTCAGCGCCGCGCCGTGGGGCAGCGCGAGCATCCTCACCATCTCGTGGATGTATATCGCGATGATGGGCGCGGACGGACTGACCGAAGCGACGAAGTTCGCCATCCTCAACGCGAATTACATTTCCAAGCGGCTCGAAAAACATTTCCCGACACTCTATCGCAGCAACGGCCTCGTCGCGCACGAATGCATCCTCGACCTGCGCGCGTTCAAGAGCGTCACCGCCGAGGACGTGGCGAAACGGCTGATGGATTACGGCTTTCACGCGCCCACGCTCTCGTGGCCCGTCGCCGGCACGCTCATGGTCGAACCGACCGAAAGCGAATCGAAATACGAACTCGACCGTTTCTGCGACGCGATGATTTCCATCCACGCGGAAATGACCGCCGTGGAATCCGGCGCAGCCGATGCCAAGAACAACTTACTCAAAAACGCCCCGCACACCGCCGACCAAATCGCCAGCGACAATTGGAATCATCCCTACACGCGCGAAGCCGCGGCGTTCCCGGCCAAGAGCCTGCACGACTACAAGTTCTGGCCGCACGTCGCCCGCGTGGACAACGTCTTCGGCGACCGCAATCCCGTGTGTTCCTGCGTGGGGATGGAGAATTATTCTTAACCGCAGAGACGCAGAGGCGCTGGGCAAGCATCTGACAATTGGCTCGCTTCCAATGCCTATCCGAGCCAAACTCCTACTCATGTATTCCGCCAAAGATGTCGCAAGCACAACGCCGAACGCGAAGGAGAAATAGCTATGAATGAATACCCGGACCGTTTCGTAGAAGTTGGAGGAACTTCGGAAGACGAAAAGGATTTTGGAGCTATATCACAGAGTGAAATAGCAGGTGTCGCAATCGCCACAACCGATTGGACTACCGAAACGCTGCTCAGTCAGCTTCACAAGGGGAATATTCAACTTAATCCACGTTTTCAACGCAGAGATGCGTGGGAGTCAAAACGGAAAAGCCAGTTTATCGAATCTCTGATTCTTGGTTTACCAGTGCCACAAATCGTCCTTGCAGAGCGCCCGGAGCAGAAAGGCACATACATTGTTTTGGACGGTAAGCAAAGGCTTCTGTGCCTTCGTCAATTCACGGCGAAGCCTGACGATTCTGACTACAAACCATTTCGTTTGAATGACCTTGTGGTTAGAACAGATTTAAATGGTAAGTCGCTTGATGATTTGCACGAAGATTTTCAATTTCGCAAGGACGTCACCGCATTTGAAAATTACGGAATCAGGGCTGTCGTTTTGAGAAACTGGAAGACGGAGAAACTGTTGGGTCATGTTTTTCTCCGGCTTAACATGGGCAGTAAACCACTTTCACCTCAAGAATTGAGACAAGCACTACATCCTGGTCCGTTCTTGGATTTCGCTGATGAGGCGTCCACCGGCAGCACAGCGATTCGGGGAATCTTGGGTAGTGATGTTCCAGATTTCCGAATGCGCGATGTCGAACTCATAATCAGATATTTGAGCTTCAAGCATCTTCTGAATTCATACCGAGGCAACCTGAAGGAATTTCTCGACGATGCCTGCGCAAGATTCAATCGCGACTGGAACGCCATAAACAACCAGTTCGTTCGCGACCTTGCCGAACTGGATTCCAACTTTGACTTGGTCAAGCAAGCTTTTGGCTCGGATTACAATTTTGGCAAGTGGGTTGACCAATCGTTGGCTTCGCGTTAATTCGCGGAATTCGTGTCAGAAGTTTGGGACTCTTGGAACTCGTCCCTCCGAATCTGCGTTCATCTGCGCAATCTGCGGTTCAACCTTCCCGGTTCAGCGTCCACTCACCGTGATCTGGGCGTTGGTGCTGGCGATTTTGTTCACGCCTTCCGGTGTCACGATGTTGCAATCCACGAGCCGGACGTTTTGCGCGTTGAAGATGCCGAAGGGTTTGTCGGCCTGGATGCTCACCTTTTCAAACAGGACGTTGGTGACGTTCATTTCCGGCAAGCCCCAGATGAGTCCGGCGCGGCGTCCGGCAGCGGCAGTGGCGGTGATGTTGCTGAAGGTGATGTCGCGATAGATCGGCGTGCGTCCGGCGACGG